>DASPYC010000590.1:0-4371 GCA_035636955.1 Casimicrobiaceae bacterium | reverse complement strand
CCTCCGTCGAGCATGCCGCAAGCGTGGAGGGCAGATGAGGCAACTGCGCGACCGGCGCGAAGGGCAAGCGGCGTTCGTCCTTCACACCTACCCGTATCGGGAGACGAGTCTCATCGTCGAGGCATTCAGCGCATCGTATGGCCGCGTTGCGATGGTGGGGCGCGGCGCGAAGCGTCCACGCTCGGAGATGCGCGGATTGCTGAATGCGTTTCAGCCGCTGCTGCTGTCGTGGGCAGGCGCTGCCGAGCTGAAGACCTTGCTCGCGGCAGAATGGCGCGGTGGAATGCCGCTGCCGCGCGGCGCGGCGCTGCTGTGTGGCTTCTATCTGAATGAGCTGTTGCTGAAGCTTCTACCGCGTGAGGATCCGCATCCGGCGCTATGGTCGGAATACGAGAGCGCGCTGTTGGCATTGACCGAACATTCGGCGCCCGCGGAACAGGCTGCGACGTTGCGGCGATTCGAGCTCAAACTGTTGGCGGAGTTGGGCTACGCGATGCCGCTGACGCATGAACAGGACACGGGCGCGCCGATCGATCCGGCGGAACGCTACCATTACGCATTTGATCGTGGTCCGCGGCGGCGCGTCGCGGAACCGGGCGCGCAATGGCCGCTTGTGCGGGGCGAGACACTGCTGGCCCTCGCGAACGAGCGCTATCCCGATCCGCAAACAGCGGCGGAAGCGAAGCGGCTAATGCGTTCGGTGCTCGATCATTATCTGGAAGAGCGGCGAATTTTCAGTCGCCGCGTCGTGCAGGACTTGCAGGCGCTTGATGAGGAAGCAGAACCAAAATGAATCCGACGAACGAGGTACACGGATGATCGAGCTCGGCGTCAACATCGATCACGTCGCGACGTTGCGGCAAGCGCGGCGGACGCACGAACCCGATCCGGTATGGGCCGCCGTCGAAGCGCACCTCGGCGGCGCCGACGGCATCACCGTTCACTTGCGCGAGGATCGCCGGCATATCCAGGACGAGGATGTGCGGCGACTGCGCGAGCTTGTTCATATCAAGCTCAATCTGGAAATGGCGGCAACGAAGGAAATGATCGACATCGCAGTTAGGCGCAAGCCGGAGATGGCGATGCTCGTTCCCGAAGGGCGGGCGGAAATCACGACCGAGGGCGGGCTTGACGTCGCCGCGCAAGCGAGCAAGATCAAGTCTACGGTGGCGCAATTGGCCGCTGCGGGCATCGTCACCTCCGTTTTCATCGACGCCAATGTGCGTCAGGTCGAGGCGGCCGCCAGTGCAGGGGCCAGGGTCTGCGAGATCCACACCGGCCCGTACGCGCACGCATTTCACGCCAAAGGTCGCGATCCGGAAAGTGCCGCGGTGATCACGGAGCTTGACGCGATTCGCAAGGCCGGCGAAGCGGTGCGCGGGCTTGGAATGCGCTTCAACGCCGGCCACGCGCTCAATTATTTCAACGTGCAACCGGTCGCCGCGCTTCCTGGCATTCGCGAGCTGCATATCGGGCACGCGATTGTCGCGCGATCGGTGTTCGTCGGAATGCGCGAGGCAGTGCGCGAAATGAAATCGCTGTTGCGCGAAGCTGCGACGGCACCGCGTTGATGGCGCTCGAGCACGCACGCGGCCCCGTCATGCTCGGCGTCGAGGGACCGGCGCTCACCGCATCCGATCGTGAACGGCTCGCTCACCCGCTGGTTGGTGCGGTGATTCTCTTTGGGCGCAATTACGTTTCGCGGATCCAGTTGTCCAATCTCACCCGCGACATCCGTTCGATGCGGAGTCCGGCGTTGCTGATCGGCGTCGACCACGAGGGGGGACGCGTGCAGCGCTTCCGCGACGAATTCACGAACGTTCCGCCGATGCGCGCGCTGGGTGAAGCGTATGACGTAGACCGCAGCGATGCACTTGTACAGGCCGAGCAATGGGGTCACGTGATCGCAGATGAGCTTGCCGATTGTGGTGTCGATTTCAGCTTTACACCGGTATTGGATCTCGATTTCGGTGTAAGTGCCATCATCGGCGATCGCGCGTTTCACGACGAGCCACACGCCGTCGCCGACCTCGCGGCGGCGATCTGTCGGGGTCTCCATCGCGGCGGCATGGCGGCCATAGGTAAACATTTTCCCGGCCACGGCAGCGTCGTCGCCGATTCGCACGTCGATCTTCCCATCGATGGGCGTGGCTACGCGGAAATTGCGGCCAATGACCTCGTGCCGTATGCCGCGCTCGTGAAATCCAGGCTGATCGACGCCGTGATGCCCGCCCACGTCTTGTATCCGGAAATCGATTCCCGGCCGGCGGGCTTTTCGCCGGTGTGGCTGCGGGACATCCTCCGGGGCCGACTGGGCTTCGAAGGGATCATTTTCAGCGATGATCTCGAGATGGCCGGTGCGCGTGGCGCCGGCGACATCGTGGCACGCGCAAACGCTGCGCTTGCCGCGGGCTGCGACATGGTCCTCGCATGCAACGACTTCGCAGCGATGGACGACTTGCTCGCGCGATGGACGCCGGCAGCCGCGCCGCAGCTCGCGGCTCGGTTGGAAAAGATGAGCGGAACGCGGCGTTCAGCGCCGTAGAGCGTCGATAACGCTTCGCGTGCCGACGATCAGATCGAACCGTGCACCGGTGTCCAGCGGCGCTCGCGGCGCTCGCGTTTCTGTTCACCCGATTCGCCTTCATACGAAACCGGCTTTGCCTCGGGAAATGCGGCGATGCCCGCAATCGCGTTGACGTTGAGTGTGGCGAACTGTCCTCGCGAAGACGTGACCACCGCGGCCACGTAGGTGCCACAGTTGCGGCAGACAAGGAAGTCGGCTGTGCGCGACGCGAAACGATAGCGAAGGAGCGTTGCTGGGTCAGCGATATGGAAAGTCACCGAGCCGTCCGGATCGGATGTCGTGCGCGCGCCGTGGCAACGACAAAAGCGACATTGGCATGCGCGTACCGGCCAGCGATCTGGTGCTTGCGCGGTGCGAAACGAGAAGCCGATCGCGCCGCAATGACAATGGCCTTCCAAGCTATGCTCGTTTCCGGAATCGCTCACGCCGCGGCCGCGCGCTTGCAAAACATTGATGTGAGCCGAACTGGCTTCGTCACGATCAGGCCGGGTTGCTTCCTGGTGAATTGCGAATCGCGTCGACAGCCTAGGAGCGCAGCAATCGGGTGCGCTCAACGCCGCCGGAATTCCCGACCCATGGCGCTCGCCTTGTCGATATCCGCTTGAACTTGCTCGCGACTTCGCTCGTACACGATCTCGCGCCCTCTGATGTTGCCGACATAGGCCTGGCCGCTCCGCGTCGGCGCCAGCTCGCACTTGACGTTATGGATACCTTCGCCGATCACCACTTCGATGTGGCTTGCGCGCTTGGTGAGAACGACGACATCGATCGTCTGACCGCTTTCCGTGATGCGCACCTTGATCTTTTCCGCGTTCATGGATGCAGAGCTCTCAATCGACGTTGGTTGCGGGCGTCGGCTTACGGCCCGGCGCTGCAATGCGCCCGCGTGCATTCGTCGACGATCAGGCGATCGACAGTTGCTTGTACGCTCGATAGCAGCGACCCAAGGGCATCGTTCAAGCGCAAGTAATCACGCTGTTTGATTGCAGCAACGTTATGCTCGAGATCGACGGCAGCGTGGTCGAGCTCCGATCGCGCAAATCGGGCCTGGTCTCGCAGGGCCGTTCTTATCTTCTCTTCGTCGGCGATCGTCGTCGCTCCGATTGAGGAATCCAGCAGTGCTTCGAGCAGATCGACTTGGAGCCAGGTTCCCATCAACTGGTTGTACATCCAATACAGATCGAAACGCTCCTGATCGGATGCGCCATCGATCGACGACATGAATTCCTCTTCAAGCGAGGCCATCGCACTTGCGTGTGCCTGCAGCTCGTACACATACGTGGCGTCGCCAGCACGTACCGCGCTCCACGCAACCGACCCGTGGAGCGCGCAGGCGAACAGCAGTGCCGGCAAGCCGAAGCGAAAAATCGCTTGAAAACGCGTCAGGTCTTCTCGGGCATTGCCGAAGAGTGATGGCTGGTGATCAACCATTGGTGACCATTCCACTTGTACGTATATGTGTAGCGCGCTTTCACCTGACTTCCATCGCCGAAGGTGAACGTATAGAGCCCGACATCAATCGCCGTATTGCAGTCGATTTCAATGGTGCGCGAGTCGATCTTGCCGACCGGCTTGTTTTCGAGAAAGTGCTTGAAGTAATCCTCCTTCTGATCGGGCGTCATGCGCGGCGTGTTCGAAACGGTCGCCAGCAGCACCGATGACTTGGCGTAATTCGCCACGACTTTCTTCGGGTCTAGGGTCTTAAGCGAGCCGTTCCAGCGATCGAAGAGCGATGCAACCTCCTTTTCAGTGGTGGCACGGCAGGTCTCCGAGCGCGCGAACAC
>DASPYC010000589.1:0-4557 GCA_035636955.1 Casimicrobiaceae bacterium | reverse complement strand
CTCGCTGCGCCCGTTCGCGCCACTAAAACCGGGCGACGATGTCGGCCTTTACACCTGCGGCCCGACCGTCTATGACTATCAGCACATCGGCAACTACCGGACGTTTCTATTCGAGGACACGCTCCGCCGAACGCTCGAATGGAACGGTTACCGCGTCAAGCACGTGATGAACGTGACCGACGTCGGCCATCTGACGTCGGACGCGGACACCGGCGAGGACAAGATGGAGAAGATCGCGCGCCGCACCGGCAAATCGGCGTGGGAAATCGCGCAGATGTACACCGATGCCTTTCTCGCCGATCTCAAGCTTCTCAATATCGAAGATCCGACGATCCTCTGCCGCGCGACCGATCACATCGCGCAGCAGATCGCGTTCATCGCCGATATCGAGAAGAAAGGGTTCACGTACCGAACGTCCGACGGCGTCTATTTCGACACCAGCAGGCAAGCCGATTACGGTTATCTCGCGCGGCTCGATGTCAAGGGGCTTGAGGCGGGGAAGCGCGTCGATGTCGGCGAGAAACGGCATCCGACCGACTTCGCGCTGTGGAAATTTTCTCCACCCGGCGAGAAGCGTCAGATGGAATGGGAAAGCCCATGGGGACGCGGCTTCCCCGGTTGGCATATCGAATGCTCGGCGATGGCGCAGCTCTATCTCGGCGATTTCTTCGATATCCATTGCGGCGGCGAAGATCACATTCCCGTTCATCACACCAACGAGATTGCACAAACCGAAGCGCGGGTCGGCACGCATCTCGCGAATTTCTGGCTGCACGGGTACTTTCTGTTGCAAAACGACGCGAAGATGGCGAAGTCCGCTGGCGAATTCCTCCGGCTGCAATCGTTGATCGATCGCGGTTACGATCCGCTTGCGTATCGCTATTTGTGTTTGACCGGACATTATCGGAGCCAGCTCAACTTCACGTGGGAGGCGCTCGACGCCGCGGCGACCGGGCTCACGCGAATGCGGCAAGCGTTTTTCGCGCTGCCGATCGACGCGAATGCACAGCCGGACGCCGCGTATGTCGATCGCTTCACCGTTTGCGTGAACGACGATCTCAACGTCCCGCGCGCACTGGCGGTTGCATGGGAAGCGCTGCGCGGCGATCTGCCCTCGACGCAAAAGCGCGCGACGCTCGCGAAATTCGATCGCATCTTCGGACTCGCGCTCGAGCGGTGGATGCCGCACGAAGAGTCGATTCCCGAGCAAATCAAAACGCTCGCTGAAGCGCGCGCAGTGGCTCGAAAAGCAAAGGACTGGGCCGAAGCGGATCGGTTGCGCGACGCGTTGCACGCCGCCGGTTGGGAAATGGAAGATCGTGCGGACGGATATTCGCTCAAGCGCAAGAACCAGTCGAATTGACGCAGCCGGTGCGCGGGTCCAGTATCCGACTGCCGTGGAGGGCGGATTCGCCGCCTTGAAAGCGTTCGTCTCGAACACCCAGTCCAGTCAAGCAATGACACGCGAGCATTCGATGACGATTCGTTCGCGTCTGTTGCTGCTCGCGAGCGGCGCGGTCTTGCCCGTGCTGATCTTCGCGGTCCTTGTCTCCGTCATTCTCGTCCTGCAGGAGCAGCGCACATTCGAGCGTGGGGCGATCGAGCGGGGGCGCGCCATGATGAGCGCCGTCGATGCCAGCCTTCGCGGCTCGCTGTCGATGCTGCAGGCGCTCACCGCATCGCGCGCATTGGCCTCCGGCGATCTCGCGGGCTTCCATGAATCGGCCGCGCGACTTCTGGCAACGCAGCCAGCATGGCACAACATCACGCTTGGGCTTCCTTTGGGCGAGACAGTCGTCGACACGCTGGTTCCGTTCGGCACTGCGCTGCCTCCGATCGTCGACTTGCCCAGCGCCGAACGGGTCGTCAAGACGCAGCAACCCGTCGTCGGCGATGTGACGAGACCGACGCCCGATTCGCCGGCGATCATCCCCGTGCGTGTACCTGTTCTTCGCGACGGTGCCGTCGTCTACATCTTGACTGCGCAGGTTCGGCCCGAATCATTCGATACGCTGATCCGCGAGCAGCAGCTGTCGCACGACTGGGTAGCAGGTCTCATTGACGGCAACGGCAATTTTGTGGCGCGCGTGCCGCCGCGTGCACCCGGAGAGCCGGCGTCGGCGGCGTTTCGCGCCGAAAGTCAGCGCGCAAAAGAGGGCTGGTTTCGCGGCCTCACGGTCGAAGGCAAGGACACTTTCACCGCGTACCAGCGTTCGGTGCTGAGCAACTGGACGATCGGCCTCGCGGCGCCGAGCGAGATCGTGCTAGCGGGTGCGACAAACACCGCGTGGCTCATAGGTCTCGGCGCTCTTGCCGCCCTTGCTCTCGCCTTCGTGCTGGCCGTCGTGATCGGAAATCGCATCGTCGGGCCCATGAAGAAGCTGGCTTTGCTCGCGCGAAGCATTGGCGACGGCAGCGCGACCATCGCTTTGCCGCGTGAGGGATTGCGCGAGATCGACGCCGTAGGTCTCGCGCTCAGGCAAGCGGACAGCGCCGTACGCGAACGCCAAAGCCTGGTTGAGCGGGAAAAGGATGCGGTCGAGGCCGCCGATCGAACGAAGGATGAGTTCATTGCAACGTTGAGCCATGAGCTCCGCAATCCGCTGGCGGCGCTCACGTCGGCCGCGGGAATATTGCGCCGTAACGATCTTAATTCGGACGTGGGCCGGGATGCCCGGGAAGTGATCGAGCGGCAGATCGCGCACATGTCGCGCATGATCGAAGATTTGCTGGATTTGAGCCGAGTCGTCGCCGGGAAAATCAATCTCAGGCTCGAGCGCGTTGATCTCGCCGAGCTCGTTTCGATCGTCGTTAATGCTTGGCAGAACGCGGGAAGGCTCGGCGGCCACGCCGTCAGCGTCGACACACAAGGCGCGTGCGTTGTCGCCGACCGCACGCGATTGGAGCAGATCGTCACCAATCTGCTGGACAACGCGGTCAAGTTCACCCCGGCCGGCAAGCGCATCCGGGTCGCAGTTTCGCCGAACGGCGAGTGGGCCGAGCTCACCGTCGATGACGAGGGTCGCGGCATTGCGAATGAGCTGCTGGGACGCGTCTTCGACCCGTTCGTCCAGGGAGATCAATCGACGGGCATCAACGCGGGAGGCTTGGGCCTTGGTCTAGCGCTCGTCAAGCGCCTGGTCGAGCTGCAAGGCGGCTCCATTGCGGTCACGAGCGCAGGTGTCGGCCGCGGCGCGAGCTTCAGCGTGCGTCTGCCGCGCACCGAGGCGAGGAGCGAAGAACGCGCAACGTCGCCGTTGCCGACAAGCGAAACGGCGAACAAGAAGCGCGTGCTTGTCATCGACGACAACGACGACGCTCGCAAATCGCTGGCCATCTTGCTGGCGTTCGAAGGCCACGAGACCTACGAGGCGGCCAACGGCGCGGGAGGCATCGAAGTCGCGTCGCATGTGCGTCCCGACGTCGCCCTGATCGACATCGGCCTGCCCGATTTGAGCGGATACGAAGTTGCGCGACGCATCCGAGCGGACTTGAATGGTGGCGTCGCTCTCGTCGCCGTCACAGGGTACGGACAGCCCGAGGATCAGCGGCGCGCGTTCGACGCGGGATTCGACGCGCATCTGGTCAAGCCGATCACAATCGAACAGCTAAACGAGATGCTCTCGGCTGCGCGACCGCAAACGCCGATGGCGTCGAGCCGGCAGGATTAGGTGCAATTGTGAAGCTACTAGCCGGCATGCGTTTGCCTTTAAGTCGGCTCAATACATCCGCTCGATCGGACCCGAATACAGAACAGGGCCCGTCGGCAATCCGGTCGGCGAGCCGGTGGACGGCTCAAGGCTGACGGCCAGCGCGGGGATGTTCGCCAGCGCGTTATCGATGGGCGAAGGGAGCGGCACGCGCACGATGCCGGTCGCCGGAATGAGACCCAGTGATCGTGGCGCCGCCCCGGTTGGAAGCATCCAAAGCTCCAGTGCCCTCCCGGCCTCGACGGGGGCTGCAGCCACCGCCTTGACCAACAAGAACGCGTCGCTGCGTCGGGCGCTGGCAATCAAAGCCGGTTTGCCGTCGGCGCCGGCGAGTACGGCGACAATGGAAGCCTCGGGGGCGCCCGCTCGTTGGGCGAGGAGTGCGATGCCAAGCCCCAGCACCGCCACGAAGGCGAACGCGGTAAGCGCGCGCCAGACACCAAGGCGATTCCACCAGCGATCGCCCGCTGCCTCTGCCGACGCGGCGGAAAGCCCGAGCCGGCTCACGATGACGGTCCACACGCGCGGGGGTGGTGTCACTGCGGGAATGGCGGCGGCGAGTGCGGCAAGACGCTGCTCCCATTCGCCGATCGCCGTGGCCACGACCGGCTCGGTCCGAGCGGCGCGAGCAAGACGCGCGCGCGGGCGAGGTGGCAGCGTGCCCAGCGCGAATTCCGCCGCAAGCCGATCCAGGCGTTCGCTGCGATCCGGACGGGAGATATCCATCCCGCCTCTAGCCTCCCGCCGGGCCGCCCCAAGGGAGGCTTGCTCTCCCTTCGGGGGCAGCGAATGCAGTGAGCGTGGGGGTCGTCATCTAGCGTGCGAAGCCGGCGCCGTCGAGGCAGCG
>DASPYC010000588.1:0-8962 GCA_035636955.1 Casimicrobiaceae bacterium | reverse complement strand
CCCCGGGCTGAAGCATGTCGTGTTATGGCGAGGTCTGATTAGCTTGACGCGAGACATTCCCAATTCCGACGTTGATCTGCTTGCCGTCCGCAACCGAGTGCTCGTGCGAAACGATCTTCATCCCGCCTTGCAGTATTTGCTGCTCGAAGCCATGCGCGAAGTCCACTGGAAACCGGGCCCCTTTAATCGTCTCGGTGAGTTCCCCGCCGAGCAAACCAATGATTTGCCCCTCTCTCCGACGGCAGAGGCGTTTTACCGCTCCGGCCCGACCTTCTGGCAGCGGTACACATCCTTCTGGCTTACCTCACTCCTCAACCGAATTGTGTTCTTCGTCATTCCGGTCGTCGCGATACTGATTCCCGTCATTGGGTTCGCGCCGCGCATTTACAGATGGCTGCGCGTCCGTCGCATCGAGCGATTGCACCGGGCTTTGGGAAACCTCGAACGCGAACTCGAGCATAGCTTCAGCAGGTCCCGATTCGGCGTGTATCGCACTCGAATCGCCGAAATTGAATCTGCCGTGCGGTCGCTCAAGGTTGCACGCCCGTTCGAAGTCGACTTACATCAGCTCAAAGTACATCTGCGCATGGTTCAAGAAGAGGCCAGTCGATTAGGGATTTCTTAGGGACTCGTCGTAGGGGTGCTGTACTCGACTCGTCAACCTTCGACGCGGCATTGACTAGACTCCCGGTCACTCTGGAGGGCGGCTGCTATGGGAGTCTGTTGGAATCCCGCCGATTGATCCCACAAACCAGAAATCAGCAGTCCGGCGGTCCCCAAACCAAACACACGCCTGCTGAGGAATTGGCGGTGAGAATTACGAGTATAAGGTGCAAGAATAGCCGAAGACCCCGGCGTCTAACCTTATCCCGGCGTGCTTTCCAGTCGTCCTCGGACCTTGCCAACCCAACACCCACTGCATCATCGCTACGACGTCGTCATCATCGGTGGCGGCATCATGGGTTGCAGCACCGCCTATTTCGTGAAAGCGCGCGCGCACGGTGCTGATATTTGCGTCATCGAGCCGGATCCGACGTACGAGCTCGCCTCGACGTTGCGCGCATCGGGTGGTGCGCGCGTGTTGTTCTCCTGTCCCGAAAACATCGAGATGTCGAAGTGGAGCATCGAATTCATTCGGCGCTTCGAAGCGACGATGGCCGTTGGCGAGAGGCACGCGCCAGTCGGCTGGGTCGAGGGCGGGTATCTGTTCATCGTGCCGCCGGCGGGCATGTCGATGCTCGAAGCCAACTACGAGAAGCAGCGCCGGCATGGCTGCGTCGTGGAATTGCTGAGCCCCACTCAGCTAAAGGAGCGTTTCCCATCGATGCGTATCGATGATTTGGGCGGAGGAGTTCATTCGCCTCGCGACGGATGGTGCGACCCGAACGGCCTTCTGCAAGGATTCCGGCGCAAGGCGCAATCGCTTGGTGTGGTATTCGTGCAGGATCGCGTCACTGAGATCGATATCGCGGACACGACCGTACGAACGGTAAGACTGAACGACGGCGATTCCCTCGGCGGCAGCATCTTTGTCAACGCTGCGGGCGCGTGGGCAGCCGAGATATGCAAGATGGCGCACATGCCGCTGCCGGTGTCACCGCTGCGACGCTTCGAGCACTACTTTACGTGCGGCAATCCGCTCGAGCGTCTTCCCTACGTGAAGGACCTGGATCGCCTTGCCTTTCGGTCCGAAGGAAAGGGCTACTCCGGCGGGCTCGTCGATGGCAACGAGCAACGAGGCTTCAACTTTGATGTCGATCACGGTTATTTCGAGCGCGCAGTTTGGCCGGCGCTGGCCCATCGGTTTCCGCCGTTGGAATCGGCGAGATGCCATCGCACGTGGTCAGGCTTGTACGAGCAATGTGAATTGGACGGAAATCCCATCATCGGCAACTGGCGCGGACACCTCGAGAATTTCTTCGTCATCGCGGGATTTTCCGGTCACGGCATGATGCACGCGCCGGCCGCAGGACGCGGTCTGGCCGAGCTCATTGTCGACGGAACGTTCCAGACTCTCGATTTGTCGCGCCTCGACTATAGCCGCATCGAACGGGCCGAGCCCTACGCCGAGCGGGGAATTCTATGAAGTGTTGGGTCGCTCCGGCCGCTTTCTTGCTGGCCCTCGCATCCGGCCCCGCTGCGGCAGAAGACTATCCGTCGCATCCACTGAAGTTGCTGGTCGGATTCTCGGCGGGCGGCGGTCTTGACATCAGTTGTCGCCATTGGGCGCAGCGCTTGTCCGCTCGGCTCGGGCAGCAGCAGTTGGTCGTCGAGAACCGTCCCGGGGCTTCGGGCGAGCTCGCCGTCAAGCAGGCGATGACATCGAAGGCCGATGGCTACACGCTTGTGTGTCTGTCGGGCAGCAACACGATCTCGTCGAGCAAACCGAGCCCGCCGTTTGATATCCGTACCGACGTGGCGCCGGTCATCCAAATGACGCGATTCACGTTCGTGCTGTACGTGAACCCTTCACTTCCGGTCAAATCGTTTGCGGAGCTCGTCGCGTACGCGAAGGCGAACCCCGGAAAGCTCAACTACGGCTCCGTGGGAACCGGCTCGACGCCGCATCTCGCGTTCGAGTTTCTCAAGCTCCACACCGGAATCGATATCGTCCACATTCCGTTCAAAGGCACGGCGCAAACGGCTTCGGCGGTGATCGCAGGCGACGTCCAGGTGGGGCTCGATGCGATCGCAGCCGTGAAGGGTCATTTCGATGCCGGTACGCTTCGACCGCTCGCGGTGGTCTCTGCCAAACGCACGTCGTCGCTGCCAACAGTGGTGGGCATGGAGGAGGCCGGCGTCTCCGGTGTCGACATCGGCAGCTTCTCCGGCGTCGCTGCGCCCGCGAAAACGCCGCGCGCGATCGTGGATTTGCTCAACCGGCATCTCAACGCGATTCTCGACGAACCGGAAACGCGCGCGATGTTCTTCGCGCAGGGCTACGAGCCGGCGGGCGGGTCGCCGGAAGAATTCCAACGCGCGCTCGGTGCCGAAGTGGCGATCTGGAGCCGCGTCATCCGCGCCGCGAACGTCAAGTTCGACTAAATAGTGCCGCAGTAGCTCGGCGATTACGGCTTGATGTTCGCTTCGTCGATCAGCCGCGACCACTTCTCCGATTCGCTTTGCAGCACAGTGGCGAACTGTTGCGGCGTGCCGGCTTCCGGCGTAATGCCCTGTGCGAGTAACGTCTCGCGGACGCTCGGATCCTGAATCGAGCGCGTGAGCGCATCGCTCAATATCGCAACTGCTTTTTCGGGTACGCCCGAAGGTGCGAGCAAACCCCACGCCGCCGTCACATCGTATTGCGGCATCCCGGCTTCGGTAAAGGTCGGCACATTGGGCAGCGCTTCCGAACGGCGCTTACCGGTTTGCGCGATGGCGCGGAGCTTGCCACCTTTGATGAGCGGAACGGCAGCGACATTGTCGATAGCAAACTGAACATCTCCGGACACAACGCCCGTCAGCGCGGGGCCGCTGCCTTGATACGGCACATGGACGAGCTTCACGTCGGCAGCGCGCATGAACAGCTCCATCGCGAGATGGGGCGCGCTTGCGACGCCGGCTGATGCGTAGTTGTACTTACCGGGTGCTGCTCGCACGATTTTGATGAAGCTTTCGAGGTCCTGCGCGGGAAACTGTGGATTGACGACGAGCACGTAGGTCAGCGTTCCCAGCGATCCGATCGGCGTAAAGCTCTTGAGCGGATCGTATTTCAAATTCGCATACAGCTTTTTACTGGCGGTGTGCGCGATGCCGCTCACCAATACAACGGTGTAGCCGTCAGCAGTCTGGCGCGACGCGAATTCAGTCCCGATCGTGCCGCCGGCGCCACCATGATTCTCGACGACGATCGGCTGGCCGAGGATTTCCGACATCTTCTTCGCCAGGATGCGACCCAGCGTGTCGGTCGCTCCGCCCGGCGGAAACGGCACCACCATCCGGATGAAATGATCCGGAAATGTTTGCGCGGCCGCGTTCGGCATCACCGCGGCAAACGCGAGAAACGCCGGTCCAAGCAATCGTTGTCGAAGCTTATCGAACATGCGTGTCTTCCAATCCATTTTGGTGAAGGCTGCCTTTCTTGATTCCGCTGCGTCTCGTGCCGGATCATAAAGCAGTGGCGCAGCAGCAAACCAGACTCGCGCACCTTCGAGCGCTACTACTCGCTTCGATTAGACTTGAGCCTCGCATCAACGAATGCGTCCACCCGAAGGAACGTTGCCATGCCCCGCTACGAATCGCCCTATGACCCGGCAACGGCGCCCAAAGACCTGCAGCATGTGATCTACGAGAAAAAAGGGCACGTCGCCTACGTCACCATCAATCGGCCCGAAGTGCGCAACGCCCTGCACAGCTACGCGTACGTCGAATTGCGCTCCTGCTGGCGCGACATCGGACTCGATCCGAATATTTACGTCGGAATCGTCACAGGCGCGGGACAAGCATTCTGCGCAGGCCGCGACATCAAGTTTCTGGCGCAACATCAGACGGAGGGCAAACGAACGCCGCACGAAGATCCCAATAGTCCGATCTTCCACTGGGGCGGCGGCGGCGTGCCAAGCGACGTGAACCTCGACAAGCCGCTGATCGCGGCGATCAATGGTTTCGCCGTCGGCGTCGGGCTGACGTTGGCGCTGCAGTGCCAGCTACGCGTCATGGCCGAAGATGCGTGGCTGGGCGACACGCATACGCTCGTTGGGCGCCTCGGATCTGCGCACAATCTCTACGCGGCCCTGCCGCGCGCCATCGCCGCCTATCTCACGCTGTGCAACGGACGTCTAACCGCACGCAAATGCGAGCAATTGGGCATCGTGAACGAGGTCGTGCCCAAAGAAGAGCTCGTCCCCGCAGCGGAGCGGCTCGCCGAAATGGTTTGCATGGGTTCACCGCTCGCGACGCAGGCCGCAGTCCGGTTGTATCGGATGACGGCCGCCTTTCCGGCTTCACTCACCGAATATGCACGGCATCTCGACAGGGAGACCGCCGAATCGGAAGACGGCGCTGAGGGCCCGCGCGCATTTCGCGAGAAGCGCAAACCGAATTGGAAGCTGCGCTAGCAGCCCTGCGATCGAGCTATTACTGGACCTGCGGAATCTTCGCTCGCGCGACGACGTCTTTCATACGCGCGATCTCGCGCAGATACTGCGCCGATGCGTCATCGGCATTTTTTTGCGTGGCCGCCGCACCAAGCGTTCGAAAGTGCTGAACGACCTCCGGCATCGCGGTGATCTGATTGAAGGTCGAATTGAGCTTCTTGACGATTGCGCTCGGCGTGCCTTTGCGCACGTACGCCCCGAAAAAGCTGGAATAGACGAATTCCGGCATGCCGGCCTCCGCGGTCGTCGGCACGTCGGGAAAATCCGGCTGACGTGTGGGCGCAGTTATAGCCAGCGCGCGTAGCTTGCCCGATGCGATGTGGCTGGTGAGACCGGGCGCGTTCACAATCATGAAGTCCGCGACGCCGCTCAATAACGCCGTGATCGCGTCCGAAGCGCCGCGATAAGGGACGATCAGCACGTCGACATTGTTCTGCAGCTTGAACAGCTCGTAGACAATCCGCGTGCCGCCCGCGGCGGCGTTGTACTTGCCGGGATTGCGACGCAAAAGGTCCATGAATTGGGGCAGTGTTGTCGCCGGCACCTTTTCGGCGTTCACCACGACCAGGTTGTAGTACTCGCAAAGTACGGCGACCGCTTCGAGATCGTTCACAGGATCGAAGGGCAGCTTGCCGTACATCGCCGGGTTCACGGTTGCCGCGCTGGAGTTGAACAGAATCGTGTAACCATCGGGCGGTGACTTTGCGACAAAATCCATCCCGATGTTTCCTTCAGCGCCGCTCTTGTTCTCGACGACGACGCTCTGCCCGAGAAGGGTTGCCAGCGAAGGCGTGACGATTCGCGCGAAGACGTCCGTCCCTCCGCCCGCCGGAAACGGCACGACGGCTTTGATCGCGCGCTCGGGATAGTCCGCTATCGCGGGGGCACTGGCGAACGCCAGCGATGCGAGGGCGGCTGCGAGCACGCGCAATAAACGCACGTTGGTCTCGTTGGCAGCGTGCATAGTGATCTATCCTTCTTGTCGCGCTCACCGATGTGAATACATGACGCGTCCCGGACGATCGAGCTCTGCGCGAAGGATGACACCGTGCTCGGCCTCCGTAATGTAGAGCTGACTGCGATTGTCGGGGTGAAATGCAACATTGGTCGTGCGGATGCCGGCGCACGAGCGAATGCGCGCCAGCGGCTCTCCGAGCGGATCGAAGATCCAAACGGTGCCGAATCCCGCGTGCACGACAATCACCGTACCATCGTCGCAAACTGCCATCCCGTCGGGACCGCCGAGGCCGCCTGACAGTTGCAGAAACACGCCGCACTTTCTCACCCGACCGTCGCGCAGAGGCATGCGCAAGATCTGCAGCGATCGGCTGACGGCCACATAGAGCACGTCCTGCGCGGGATTGAGGACGAGCCCGTTGGGATAAGGCAATCCGTCCATCAGCATGTCGAGCGTACCGTCGACGCGCATCCGAAAGACCCGCCCATGGGGATCTTCGAGTCCGCTTTCGCCCGGATCGGTGAAATAAAGGTCGCCGTTGTCGGCGAAAACCAGATCGTTCAAGCCGCGGAACTCGGCCGCGATCGTCGTGTGCTCGCCGCTATCGGGATCGAAGCACAGCAAGCCGCGCGAGTGATCGGCCACGAAGATGCGGCCGTCGCGATGGATCTTGAGGCCGTTGGGATTGCCTTCATAGTCGGCGAAGACTTCCCACTGGGCTTTCTGCGAGATGCGGAAGATTCGCCCATGATTCACATCGACGCAGTAAAGGCGGCCGTCTCGGTCGAATGCTGGCCCCTCGAGAAACGAATGCAGAGGCGGACCGCCGCGGGCCCGGCTCCAGTCGGTATGGCGGTTCGCGATTCGCATTGCGTCCGGCAAACGCGCGAATACTTCGGTGCGAACATCCTTGGGGACGGCGAACACCTATGGCTCCGCGAGATCGGGTTGACGAGCGAATCATAGCGCCCGAGTCTCCGTCCGCAGCAGCTTGCCGGGCCTGCGCTGTTTGTTGTATTGCTGATGCTGTGCCCATTCCCTCTGTTTCCGATTTCGAGGTACTCGTATCGTGACGCTGCCCGATAAGGCTGCGACGCGTGGTCGCTTCGCGCCGCTTGCCGGACTCTTCGAGCCGCGCGCCGTCGTCGTGATCGGCGCGTCGGATCGGCCCGGCAACCTCGGTGGCCGCGCGATGACGTGGCTGCGCAAATTCGGCTTCCCGGGCGATGTTTGGCTGGTGAATCCGAAACGGGCGAGCGTCGGGGGTGAGCGCTGCTACCCAAATTTGGAAGCGCTGCCTGCTGCCGCTGAATTGGCGATCATCGCCGTTTCGGCCGAAGCGACGATTCCTGCGGTTCGGGATTGCGTGCGTGCCGGGATCCGCTACGGCATCGTCTGGGCGGGGGGGTTCGCGGAGACCGGCGAGGAAGGCGCTCGCCTTCAAAGCACGCTGGCGGACCTTTGTCGCGACAACGGCTTCCTTTTGTGCGGTCCCAACTGTCTTGGCATCATCAATGCCTGGCAACCGCTGACCGCGACGTTCGCTTCGAGCCTCGCGACGACGGATCGCTTGCAGCGTGGAAACATTTCCGTTGTGAGCCAAAGCGGCGGTACGGCGATGGCGGTGCAAGGTTTGGCGCAACAAGCAGGCTTCGGCTTTCGGCTGATGATCAGCAGCGGCAACGAAGCTGTGCTTGGTGTCACCGATTATCTCGAAGCGCTGATCGACGACGATAAGACCGACGTCATCGCCGTCTATCTCGAGGGTGTGCGCGACGGGGTAGCGTTTGCAGCTGCGCTTGCCCGCGCGCGACAGGTAGGTAAACCGGTCGTCATGCTCAAAGCCGGTTTGACGGCCGAAGCGGGTCGAGCCGCTGCGGCGCACACCGGTGCCTTGGTCGGCGATGACCGAGTGTGGCAGTCCGTTTTTCGCGACGAAGCGGTGATCAGCGTGCGATCGGTGCGCGAGTTGGTCGACGTTGCACTCTTTCTCAGCAGCAACCGCCGTGATGCGATGCCGCGCGGGCGAGGCGTTGCGATCGTCTCGTTCGGCGGCGGTGTGGGCGTTCTCGGAACCGATCTGTGCGCGCGCTACGGCTTGTCGACGCCGGCCTTGTCCGATGCCACGCGTTTGCGCCTCGCCGGCCTGGTCCCCCCGATTGCATCGCTGGCCAATCCGATCGATGTCACGCCGGCGACGTTCCAGCCGCAATGGATTGCCAAGTTCCCCACAGCGCTCGATGTGATTGCGAGCGATCCGGCGATCGATGCGTTGTACTTTCCGTTGAGCGCGATCGCGCAAGGCGCGACGGAAGTTGCGCACGCGCTCGCTGCTCTGCGCCACCGTACCGATAAGACGGTTTGCGTGTCGTGGATGTTCGCGCCTCGCGAAGGACGCGAGATTCTCACGCAAGCCGGCATGTACGTGTTCCCCGAGCCCGCGAGTGCGATCGAAACGCTGGGCCACGCAGCGCAGTTGGGTAGCGCCCAACGATCCATCGATACGGATTTGCCGACGCCGATTAGCTCCACGCCTCGTTTCGATTGGAATGCGTACCTTCCGGACGCTGCGGCGGGCGTTGTCGTCACGGAAGATGCGTGTCACCGCATCTTGGCGGCGGCCGGCTTACCCGTTGCCCGCGCCCAAATTGCTGCGTCCGAAGACGCGGCAGCGCGTGCGTCCGTTGAAGTCGGGCTGCCCGTTGCCATGAAAGGCATTTCAGCAGCAGTCACGCATCGCGCCGCCGCAGGCCTTCTCGCACTGGACCTCCGCACTGACCAAGAGGTACGCGATGCATATCAACGTTTGGTCGCCCGCGCCGACGAACTGGACGTGACGCTGAACGGCGTGTACGTCCAGCACATGTCGAGCGGCAAGCTAGAGTTGCTGGTGTCGGCTTTCCGCGAT
>DASPYC010000587.1:0-9606 GCA_035636955.1 Casimicrobiaceae bacterium | reverse complement strand
AGTCTTCGGTCCCGGTGACGCCGTGTTTTGTGCATCCTAGAACGACACGTTCACCGTGATCGCGCCACCATTCGGGTTGTACGCCGTGACCTCGGAGCCGAAGCTCGCCGTATGCGCGATCACCGGCACGACGATCGTCGCGGAAGTGCCGGAAGTGGTTTGCGCGAGAAGCGGTGCAGTTGAGAAAACGACGATCGCACAGGCGCAACATGCGCGCGCCCACAGTAAATGGCGTTCCATGATTCTCCCCGGTTTATTCGTATGCGGACCGCGCATTCGACGCTGGATGCGCTATGGCGTCAAGCAAATCGGACCGGCGGTAGGGGACTTCAAGAATGCCCCGAAACCATGAACTCTGCGCGAGTGAGCGACGTAGCGGCGATAAGTGGCGCGGTAGGTACTCCGACACCATCCGGCGCGGCGACTCTAAAACAGCGCCAGCCCATTCGGCCAGCACAGTAGCGTCGCGATCATTGGAAGCCTAATATCGTCTTTGCTCCTTAGGCAAGGAGGGGAAATGATCTTGCAGATTATGATGAGCGCGTTTTCGAGAGCCGGCTTAGCCAAGCAAGCAAATCGTCGCGCGCTTCAACTCAAGCCGATACGGAATGAGCGGACTAATGAAAGGATCATTGAAAGGATCATTGCGCACGCGTGGCGCAAAATTTGACGTTGTCGTGATTTGTCAATCGCAGATTCGGGCCATGAACCTCTAGCCGGGTGGTCGCAGGAGTACTTTGGGGGTATATCGCGGCTTGTCGATTGCTGACGCCCCGCATTATGGTTCCGGCCCCTGCACCACTCTAGCAACCGCTATGGGCTATGACACATCGAACATGCTTAACCGCATCGTCGAATCAGCGGCGGCGACAACACGGATGCTCCCGCGAGAAAGAGTTCGGTTTCTCCAAATATGTTCGCCCACTCCCCTACGCTGGCAGAGCGCTACCCCACGCCAACGAGGAATCCCGGCATCACATCCTTAGTCGCCGCTGAGTGAGGAGAACGGGAGATGGATGATTGGTGGAAGCGCGGCGTCATCTATCAAATCTATCCGCTGTCCTTCCAAGACACCAATGGCGACGGCAAGGGCGATCTGCAGGGAATTCGCCAGCGGCTCGACTACCTTGCATGGCTCGGTGTCGATGCAGTGTGGCTATCGCCGATCTTTCCGTCGCCGATGAAGGATGGCGGCTACGACATTTCCGACTACTGCGACATCGCACCCGAGTTCGGCACGCTGGCGGACTTTGATGCGCTCCTTGCCGACGCGCACCGGCGCAATATCAGGGTGATTCTCGACTTCGTCCCGAACCACACCTCCGATCAGCACCCATGGTTCCGCGAAAGCCGCAGCTCACGCGACAACGCGAAGCGCGATTGGTACATTTGGCGCGACCCTGCGCCGGGAGGCGGGCCGCCAAACAACTGGTTGAGCAACTTCGGCGGGAGCGCCTGGACGCTCGACGCGGCCACCGGCCAGTATTACTACCATGCATTTCTGGAAGAGCAGCCGGACCTCAACTGGCGCAATCCCGCGGTGCGCGGCGCGATGTACGACGTGCAGCGCTTCTGGCTCGCACGCGGTGTAGACGGTTTTCGCGTCGACGTGATATGGCATCTCATGAAGGATGTTGAGCTACGCGACAATCCGCCCAATCCCGACTATCGCCCAGGCGGCCCTTCGCATCGCCGCGTGTTGCAGGTCTACTCGGCGGATCGACCCGAAATCTTTGACGTAATCTCCGAGATGCGCGGCGTCGTCGACGCGTATCACGAACGACTTTTGATCGGCGAAATTTATTTGCCGCTCGAGCGGCTGGTCGCGTATTACGGCGTCGGAGGCTCGGGCGTGCACCTGCCGTTCAATTTCCAGCTCGTGCTTGCGCCGTGGAATGCGTCCGAGATCGTGAAGATCATCGCGGAATACGAACGGCTCGTGCCACAGGGCGAATGGCCGAACTGGGTCATCGGCAACCATGATCAATCACGCATTGCGACACGCGTGGGCCAGGCGCAGGCACGCATCGCCGCGATGCTGCTGCTCACGCTGCGCGGCACGCCCACGCACTACTACGGCGATGAGCTCGGCATGGAAGACGTGCCTATCCCGCACGAGCGGGCGCGTGACAATTGGACGAAATCCGAACCGGGTGTGGGCGCCGGTCGCGACCCGCAGCGCACGCCGATGCAGTGGGACGGTTCACCGCACGCCGGATTCAGCAAGAGCGAGCCCTGGCTGCCTGTCAGCCCGGATTATCGGAGCGTAAACGTCGAGACACTCGATCGACAACCGCACTCCATCCTTGCGCTGTATCGACGACTGTTCGCATTGCGTCGCAGCCGCCAAGCATTGACTATGGGGTCGAAGCGTCTAATGGAAGCGCCAGACAACGTGATCGCGTACGAGCGCACCGAGGGATCCGAGCGGCTGCTGATCGCGCTCAATCTCGGCCGCGACGCACGCGAGATCACACTTTCGGCAGGGACGCTTCTGCTCTCGACGCATCTCGATCGCGAAGGCGAACGGCTTGCTGCACGGCTGACGCTCCGCGGTGACGAAGGCGTCATAGTCGATGTATCGGAATAGGAAGGCGTCTAATGTCGCGGTGCAGCCTTAGACCTCACTGCGCTTCAGTAGGTAGTCCAGCCCGCCAACGCGATACCACCGGTAACCGTAGGGTTCGAGCAGGATCTGGTGTCGGCCGCGCGAATCTACGCGGCTATGATCTTCGGCCAAGAGATTGACCAGCAGATCGCCATCCTTGCCGATGGCTTCCTGCTTGATCGTCAGCTCGCGCGGATCCGCGCCCAAATTGTGGACGAACAAGACCGCGTTGTTGCGCCACTCGTAGCGCAGGCTCAGCACCGCGGGATCGGCTGACGGCAGCACTTCGAAATCGCCCCACCCTACTTCGGGAACTTCCTTGCGCATCCGGCACGCCCGCTCGAGCCAGTTGAGCGTCGAATTGGGGTCGCGCCGTTGCGCTGCGACGTTGACGTGTTCGTAGCCATAGGGACCGCCGGTGATTACGGGCATGACCGGCTTGTCGGAAACGGTAAAGCCTCCATGCGGCTCGTCGGACCACTGCATCGGCGTGCGAGCGCAGTTGCGCTCGGGCAGACGAAGATCGTCACCCATCGCGATCTCATCGCCGTAACGTAGCACCGGCGTGCCGGGTAACGTCAGCATCAGGCTGTAGGCCAGCTCGAAGCGGCGGCGATCGCTCCCGAGCATCGGTGCCAGGCGCCGCCTTATGCCGCGCTCATAGAGCTGCATGTCCTTTTCGGGGGCAAAAGCTTCCAGCACGCGCTGTCGCTGCGCCGGCGTGAGTCGGCCGAGATCGAGCTCGTCGTGATTGCGCAGGAACATGCCCCATTGCGAGCTTGCGGGTCGCGGCTTGGTCTTCTCCAATGCTTGGATGAGCGGACGACTGTCAGCCGTTGCGAGCGCATAGAAGAGATATTGATTGACTTGAAAGTTGAACATCATGTGCAACCGCTCGCCTGCCTCGCCGAAATATTCCATGTCGGTCTTCGGCAGCACATTGGCCTCGCCCAGGATGATGGCGTCGCCCTGACGCCATTGCAGCAGCTCCCGAAAGCGCCGCAGCATGTCGTATTGCAATTTAGGTTTGTCGACGTTCGGCCCTTTGGCCGAAATGACAAAGGGCACCGCGTCCATGCGGAAACCCGACACGCCGAGCTGCGTCCAGAAGCCCATGATCTTCAGAATCTCGGCGCGCACGAGAGGATTGGCGGTATCGAGGTCGGGCTGAAACGCATAGAACCGATGGAAGTACCAAGCCTTGGCGATCTTGTCGAACGTCCATGTGGATTTCTGCACGCCCGGGAAGACCACGCCATCCTCGATGCGCGGAGGCTTCTTCTTCGACCATACGTACCAGTCGCGGTATTTCGATTTCGGATCGCGTCGCGCTTGCTGGAACCATGGATGTTCGTCGGAGGTGTGATTGACGACGAGATCGATCAGAACGCGCATGCCCCGCTGCTGCGCACCGTGCGTGAATTCAACAAAATCACCCAGCGTCCCGAAGCGCGGATCGACGTTGTAGTAATCGGATACGTCATAACCGCCATCGCGATTGGGGGAAGCCTGGAACGGCATCAGCCAGATCGTGGTGACGCCCAGGCCATGCAGATAATCGAGCCGGCGTGTGAGGCCCTGGAAGTCGCCGATGCCATCTCCGTTCGAGTCCATGAACGTTTCGACGGAAAGGCAATAAATGATCGCGTTCTTGTACCAGAGATCGTTGATCATGACGGGTTCGGGTCGACGCTCATCCTGCGCGCGGATGAGCGCGACGCAAGCGCGATCTGAGGTTTACGCGTGCTCTGCGGCGTTCACCGCTCGTCGACTCGGCAGGCTCAAAGAAAATCCACGTCGCAGTCGGAAACGCGGCCCGGAGCGCAGCCTTGCAATCGGCGATCATCCGAACGAGCTCTTCGGCGGTCACCTTCGTGTTCATTCGCGCCCTGACGGCGATGACAAGGTCGTCGCCCTGCTGCATCGTAATGAGATTGTCGATCTCGACGATACCCGGAAGCGTCTTGAGGAACTGTCGAATCGCTCGCCGGGTTCTCGGCGGCGCACTCTCGCCGATCAACAGGCTCTTGATTTCGATTGCAAGACCGGTGGCGACGATCATCAACAATGTGCCGACGGCGATGCTGCCCGCCGCATCGTAAACGGTGTCGTCGGTGGCGATCGTGCCGAGCAACGCCGCCAGCGCCAGCGTGAGCCCGACGATCGCGGCCAGATCCTCGCCCAGCACGACGATCAGCTCGCTTCGGCGCGTCACACGAAACCAGCTCCACAGGCTCCTGCTGCCTCGGACGATGTCAATTTGCTTCAGCGCCATCCGAAGCGAGATGCCCTCGGCAATCATCGCAAAGAGCACGATGGCGACCGCGAGCCATGGCGCAACGAGCGGACCCGGCTCATGCAACCTGCGGATCCCCTCGTAGATGGAGAGCAAACCGCCCACTACGAACAACAGCAGCGCGACGATGAACGCCCAGAAGTAAGTGGCACGTCCATGACCGAGGGGATGATGCGTCGATGCGGGCGCCCTCGCCTGCTTACGTCCCAACAACAGCAGGCATTGATTGCCGGTGTCGGCCAGCGAATGGAAACCTTCGGCGAGCAATGCCCCAGAACCGGTAAACATTGCCCCAAGGACCTTGCACACGGCAATCGCGAGGTTTGCGCCGAGTGCATAGACGATGGACCGAGCCGTATCCGGCTGGGGCGGCAAATTTCCAGGCATAAGTGTCCGGCGACGGCCTCTCAGCCGTTAGAACGCATCGCGGCCCTTTCGATCGCGAGGCGGAATGCGGTTTCCGTTGCGTGACGGAAACTGGCGTGAGCGATACGAACTAGCGCCGCATCGGCTGCATCGAGCCCTGCGCCATCTTGGTGAAATCGCCCATCATCTTCTGCATCGTGTCGAACGCAGAACCGCCGGACGTGACGACGCCTTGCATCGCGGAGACCACGTCTTTCATCTGCCGAAGATCGGGCATCATCGCCATTGCCGCCTTTGCTTCCTTGACGCCCGGCACGCCGGCCATTTGCTCCTCGATCAACGCGAAGAGGCGCTTCTGGATTTCCACGATGAGGTCAAACACTTCGCCCCAATAGTGCATCGATCTTTCGACTGCCTCTGTTGCGGCGCCTTGTGACGCGGCCATCAACGACTGCGCATCGCTCGCTTGGCCCACCGCGCGCGCGTGCTTCTGCTGAAAGGCGCGCATCTGCTCTTCGCCTTCGAACTGCTTCTTACGCAGACGCGCCGCGCTGTCGATCGCCGCATTGATGACGTCGAGCGCCATCTTTGCATTCGTCTTGTAGAGATCGATCGCCTGCTCCGGCGTCATGATCTTCGGCATCTTCGCCAGCTCGCGCAAATCGGGCATCTGCATCGTCGTTGCACGCGTGCTTGCGGCGGCGGGTGCCGCCGATTTCGCGGAGGTTCGCCGCTTGGCGCGACGCTTTGTTGCGGTCTTGGCTGCGGTCTTGGCTGCAGTCGACGGGGAGGTTGCGGCTCTTTTACGTGCCATGCTCGCTGCTCCTTGTAGAGTTAATCCGGCAACACTCACATCAAACGCCCAATCCGACAGATTCGTCAAGATGTTAAGTGTGGACATCGCGCCAAGATGGCCGTTCCCGGGGCTGGCATTACAATCAGCGCCGTTCCACCGGTCGCCCCGCCGCAAGAAAGGAGGACTCCCGTGACTGCCGTTGCCGCGTTCGTGTTCTTTGCCGTTGTATCGACAACGTCTCTCGCGCAAACCCCGAATGCGCCGACAGCAGCCCCCGCCGCGCCACCGCTCTTCGCGACAACGAAGGTCGCCGAGAATGTCTACGTTTTTCGCTACGGCGGCTATCAGTCGATGTTCGTCGTCACGCCGGAAGGCGTCATCGCGACCGATCCGATTGCGTATTTGCGTCCGCAGGCGGCGCAAACATACATCGACGAGATTCGCAAGATCACGCGGGCGCCGATCAAATATTTGGTATACAGCCACCATCACTATGACCACATCGCCGGCGGCAGGCCGTTCAAGGATGCCGGCGCTTTCGTCGTCGCGCACAAGAACGCACGAGCAAAGCTCGAGGCACTCAAGTATCCCGACGTCGTGCTGCCCGACATGGTCGTCGATCAATACAGCACGCTCGAGGTCGGCGGCACTCGCCTCGACTTGATCTACGTCGGCCGCAATCATTCCGATAATTCGCTCGTCATGTTGCTGCCGAAGGAGAAGATTCTGTTCGCCGTCGATTTCATTCCGATTCAAGCCGTGATGTTCCGCGACATGCCCGACGGATTTCTTCCCGATTGGTTCGATTCGCTCGATCGTGTTCTGGCGCTCGATTTTACGGTGCTCATTCCGGGCCACCCCGGTCCTGGCGGCCGCATGGGAACAAAAGACGACGTGCGCGCGGTGAAGGAATACTTGACCGATCTCTCGAACGCAACGCGCGAGCTCGCGAATCAAGGCAAATGTTTCGACGAAGCGATGACGACGCTCAAGCTGCCCAAGTACGAAAGCTGGGGCAGCTACGCAAGCTACTTGCAAGGCAACATCGAACGTTTCTGCGAATATTGGGGACGCGGCATTTGATCGAACCATGAATGGACGGCGATGGATAGCGCACAACTGCGACAACGTTTTGGCCGACCGCTGCGGCTCGGCATCATCGGCGGCGGACCCGGCGTCTGGATCGGGGCGATGCACCGAACGGCGGCGGAGCTGGACGGCTGGTGGCGCGTCGTCGCCGGCGTGTTTTCCAGTGACCCGTCACGATCGCGCGCCGCGGGACCGGCGCTGGGAATCGATGCAGCGCGGAGCTACGGCGACGTCGCGGAAATGCTCGACAAAGAAGCGCGCCGGGACGATCGCATCGACGCCGTCGCGATCATGACGCCCAACGACACGCATTATCCGCACGCAGCACGTGCGCTCGATGCGGGCCTCGACGTCATCGGCGACAAGCCCGTTTCGCACGACTTTGCGCAAGCATGTGACTTGGTCGAACGCGCACGCCGCAACCGTCGTCTCTATGCGATTGCGCACGGCTACTCCGCGTACCCGATGACGCGTTACGCGCGTCACCTCGCGCGCACGGGCGCCCTCGGCCAATTACGTCTCGTTCAAGTCGAATATATCCAGAGCGGCCTCGCGACCCGTATCGAAGATGGACCGCAGAGCAACCGGCTTCGCTGGTTGTTCGATCCGCAACGCAGCGGCCTGGCGCTCGTCATGGGGGCGATCGGTTGCCATGCGCAACATCTCGCTTGTGCAACGACGGGTTTGAACGTCACGCGCGTGTGCGCCGACGTTGGCGCGTTAATGCCGGGTCGCAAAGTGGTCGACTATGCATCGGCGCTGCTCGAGCTCGATGGCGGCGTGCGCGGAACGTTCACAGTCACGCAAGCCGCCGCAGGCGGCGAGAACGACATTCGGCTGCGCGTGTATGGTGACAAGGGAATGCTCGATTGGTCGCATCGCGATCCGAGCTATTTGCGCGTTGCACTTCAAGGCGAGTCCATGCGCCTGGTCGGTCGCGGCGACCCGGGGCTTCCGGCGGACGTGATCGCGGCAGGACGCACGCCGCGCGGTCATCCCGAAGGTCTGCGCGAAGCGTTCGCGAACGTTTACGCCGAAATTGCCCAGGAGCGGATCGCACGCGAGCTCGGCGAAACGATTCCGGAGCCTCAATATCCCCGCATTGAAGAAGGCGCTCACACGATGGCGTTCATCGAAGCATGCGTGGCGTCGCAGGCCCAAGGAACGTGGGTCGACGTAGCGAAGCTTCCTCCCACCTGATCTTGTCCGGCCGCGCTGCGGTTGGAATGATCCCTGCTTCGCTCGAGCATGACGATGCGAGTTCAGGGCACATGCCCCTATTGGCCCTCCGCTTCGCACCACATAAAAGCGCTGATCGGCACCACTATGGAGCGCAACGACATACCGCCCAGCGCATCACTCGACGATTGCGGTCGCTTCAGGCCGTGAGATCAGGAAAAACTTGTGCAAGCCGGCGCCGGGTCGATTTCAAAATTCCACGTCGAGCTCATCGATCTCTTCCGCCTCGCGTTTGGCCGCTTCGGTCCATTCGATCATTTCGGGCAGCGCCAGGATTTGCTTGCCATAGGCGGCGCACGTGCGATCGACCTTGACGTCGTAGGTCACGAAGCGTGTGACCACCGGCGCAAACATCGCGTCGGCCATGCCCCGCTTGCCGAAAAGAAACGGACCGCCGTAGGTGGCGAGACATTCCCGCCAGATCGTCGTGATGCGCTCGATATCGGCAACCGCCCGCGCCCACACCTTGTGGCCGGGAAATGTCCGCTTCAGGTTCATCGGCAATGCCGAGCGCAAGTTGCTGAATCCGGAATGCATCTCGCCGCAAACCGCCCGGCAGTGGGCGCGCGCCGCGCGATCCGCGGGCAGAAGACCGCTGCGCGGCTTCACTTCATTCAAGTACTCGGCAATCGCCAGCGTATCCCACACCTTGACGCCATCGTGCTTGAGGCATGGCACGAGAATCGACGGCGACAGCAGCAAGATCTCCTTGCGGGCGTCCGGGTCGTCCGGTGGAACAACCACCTCGCTGAATTCCAGACCCGAGAATCGCGTGAGCAGCCATCCTCGCAGCGACCACGATGAATAATTCTTGCTGCTAATGCTGAGAGTGCTTTTGGCCATGTCGTTCACCTCCTGTCATACCGCTGCACCACAAACGCGCGCAATCGACGCGCGCGACGCGATGTCGAGGCGTTGTGCAAGCGACATGCCAAATCGAACCCGCGCGATGCAATAGCCGATGCTCTACCACGCCTATCAAGCGCACGAGGATGCGCTTCACCCGCTCAGGTTGTTGGCGAAATCGGCGCTGCCCGCGCTCAATCTGGCGGTCGATGCGCCGACCGGCGATCTCGGCATTCGCGAGCTTGCCGCGGCCTGCGAAGTGTTTGCAGTCGCCGCACTCACGCATCAACGACCGCCGCTTCGAATCGACTCGGTCGCGTGCAATGGCCGTGACGTCGTCGTGCATGAGGAGGCCGTGCACCGTAC
>DASPYC010000586.1:0-1547 GCA_035636955.1 Casimicrobiaceae bacterium | reverse complement strand
GCCGATGCCGGCAAGAAGAGATTCCACAAACCCGCCGCTTTTGCCTTGGGCTTCAACTCCTCGATGAGCGCCGAGGGTTTCCAACGAGCGTCGCCTGCTGTTTCAGCGGAAAAGCGCGCCTCGTTCGGGTAAACATGCTCGTCCATGAAGGCCGTCAGCCGCGCCTGGAGCGCTTTCACTTGCGGTGCGTAATCGAAATCCATAGGCGTCTCCAAGCTCACCGGCGGACGGAGAGCGGCTCGATTTATCCCCGGGCCCCCGCGGAAGAGATCTGCTCGACTTCCTTCCAGCCGAGCTCGGCAATCGGGCGCGCACGACGTCCGGCGTCGATCGCGCGGGCACTCGCCGCATTACCCGCAACGGCGCGGCCCATGATGCCTTGCAGGATTGCAGCCAGGCGAAACAAGTTGTAAGCGAAATAGAAGCGCCACTCCGATGCAGTCGGCCTCTGTATCGCACGCGAGCGTTCGAGGTAGCGCTCGACGTACTCGTCTTCCGTCGGGATACCGAGCGCGGTCAGATCGGCGCCCCGCAGTCCGCGAAATTCGTCGCTGCCGAGCCGCCAGGTCATCAGGTGATACGAAAAGTCCGCCAGCGGATGGCCGAGCGTCGACAACTCCCAATCGAGCACGGCGCTCACTCGCGATTGGGTCGGATGAAAGACGAGATTGTCGAGACGATAGTCGCCGTGGACGACACACGTGCGCTCATCGCCTGGAATATGGTTCGGAAGCCACGCTATCAAGCGATCCATCGCTTCGATCGGCTCGGTCTCGGATGCCTTGTACTGCCGGCTCCAGCGGTCGATCTGGCGCGCGAAATAATTTCCGGGCCTGCCGAAGTCCTCGAGACTCGCAGCAACGTAGTCGACGGCGTGCAGCGCTGCGATGACGCGGTTCATGTCGTCGAAGACGGCGTGGCGCTGGGTTGGCGTCATGCCCGGCAGCGTCGGATCCCACAGTACGCGGCCATCGACAAAGTCCATCACATAAAACGGCGTGCCGATGACGGTGCCGTCTTCGCACAAGCAGTACGTTTGCGGCACCGGAACATCGGTGTGCGTGAGCGCCGAAATGACGCGGTACTCGCGCTCGACCGCGTGTGCCGACGGCAACAGCTTGCCCGGCGGCTTGCGCCGCAACACATACGCGCGTCCATTCGCCATCAGCTTGTAGGTCGGATTCGATTGGCCGCCTTTGAATTGCTCGACGGCGAGCGGACCGCGAAATCCGGGTAACCGTTCGCGCAGGTATGCTGCGAGCGCATCGAGGTCGAATGCGTGCGCGTCCGCGACGGGGCACGTACCGGTGAATTCTTCCTGTGCTGCCATCGCTTGGCGCGCAGCTAGATCGCCGTGACCCCGCCATCGACGGCGATGACCTGGCCGGTGATGAAGGCGCACGCGTCGGATGCAAACAGCGCAGTGACGCCCTTCAAGTCCTCGGGGCCGCCGACGCGTTTCATCGGCGCGCGATCCGCAACCGCGTCGCCCATCATTTCCATGACGCCTTTGGTCATTTTGGTCGGAAAGAATCCTGGCGCGATCG
>DASPYC010000585.1:0-2330 GCA_035636955.1 Casimicrobiaceae bacterium | reverse complement strand
TTTTGCACGGTTGTCATTGGCTCACTCCGGCAATTGCGCGCGGGTGTTCGACGACGTGGACGTATAAGAGTACGCTCGCGGACATGCGCGTTCGGCCCGCGGGTGGTGCGGTATCCATCCTCAACTTTGAAATGCGGGGATCCGCGCTCGAGGACACTAGGAGCGTGGGACCCTAAGAGTCGGTTCGGTTGCCGACGCTCAGAAGCACGTTTCAGAAACGGCGCTGGATGTCTTTGGTTCCCGACGACTTCGTTCGCCGGCCATGCGGAGAAGGCGCATCGATCTTGCGAAGCGTGGAAAGCGCCCCATAGAAAAGCCCCGCCAGGGCGGGGCTTAAGTCGAGACGAAACGTGGGGATCGTCAGAAACCCACGGGGTCGGAGTCTGCAGCGAACGGTGTCGGAATTAGGACGACGCCGGCTTGTGTCGGCAAGCGTACCGACGGCCCCGTGGAGTTCCATTAACCTGACGGCGTCGTCGGCCTCGGTTGCGAGGCGACGATGGGGAAGGCTGCCGGCTCCCGCCCTGTAACAGCTGCGAACACATCGGGAGCCATTGCCGTGCCGATCCGTCGCTTATTGGAAAATCATGTATTTGGACCGGAGGAGATCACGGTCCTCACCACCGCGTTCGAAGACACCTTGCGCGCGTTGCACCTGGCCGATCGAGCCGACCCCGCAACCGAGATCATCGCCAAGAAGATCATCGAGCTCGCCCAGCAAGGCGAGCGCGATCCCGTCCGTTTACGCGAACGCGCGATTCAATTTCTGTCGCAATAGGCGTCGTGGTCGGCGGCAGTGCCGGGGTGAGGGAATTTCAACGTCTCCGCCGGGGCGGAGCAAAGCGCACCTCCGTACGTGACCGAAGCGTACGTTCCTCCTCGAAGGCAATGAGATAATTCAGTTGTTTCGAAAGCGCGCCTCGGGCCTTCGGTGAATGGAAGAAAAACTTGTGTTCGTTCGAAGCTTTTCCGCTACGTTCGGGGTCGCGTCATGATGCGTAGGAACGACGGCGGATCGCGATGGCCAATTCAGGCTCGAGCGCGGGGCTCGCACTTGCGAGCCAACGTCATCTTTTCGAGATCCCGGACGACGTCGCGTTTCTAAACTGCGCCTACATATCGCCGCTGCCGAAAGTCTCGCTGAGCGCCGGTGATCGAGGGCTGCGGCGCAAGGCCCAGCCCTGGACCATTGCAGCGGCCGACTTCTTCACGTCGAGCGAGACGGTGCGCAAATTGTTTGCCGACCTCATCAATGCCGACGCCGACGATGTCGCATTCGCTCCAGCGGTGTCCTACGGCATGGCGCAGGCGGCGCACAACATTCCAATCCGAAGGACGCAGCGCATCGTGACGCTGTCGGAACAGTTTCCATCCAACGTTTATCCGTGGATGGATCTGGCCGAGCGAACCGGGGCCGCTTTCGTCTCGGTACCGCGCCCCGGCGACGACGATTGGACGTCGGCGCTGCTCTCCTTCATCGATGGGTCGACTGGCATCGTGGCAGTGCCCCAGTGTCATTGGACCGACGGCGGGCTCATCGACCTCGAGGCGATCGCGGCTGCGTGTCGCAGCGTCGGCGCCGTCCTCTGCGTGGATGCCACCCAGTCGGTGGGCGCGCTGCCGCTCGACGTGAAGCGGATCGATCCGGATTTTGTCGCCGTCGCCAGCTACAAATGGCTGCTCGGGCCGTACAGTCTCGGATTTCTCTACATTGCGCCGCGCTGGCAACGCGCCCGCCCCATCGAGCACAATTGGATCGCGCGCGAAGGCTCCGAGGATTTCGCCGGCCTGGTCAACTACAGCCACGACTTTCAATCGGGTGCGCGCCGGTTCGACGTCGGCGAGCGCAGCAACTTTGCGCTGATGCCGGTGGCCGAAGCCTCGCTCAAGCTCATCTTGCAATGGACGGTGCCGCGCATCTCCGAGACGCTGCGGCTGCGCACGCGCGCCATCGCCGAGCGGGCGCGCGGCGAATTCGGTATCGCCAGCGTGCCGGACCAGCGCCGCGCGGGCCACTATCTCGGATTGCGCTTCAGCGGCGGAGTGCCGCCCGATCTGCCCAAGCGCCTTGCCGCGGCCAACGTCTACGTCTCCGTGCGCGGTCAGGCCATGCGCGTGACCCCGCATGTGTGGAACACGGACGATGATGTCGAGAAGCTGTTCGCGGTGCTGAAAGCGGAACTATCGTGATCCGCTCGGGTTGCGGGCTGCCGTTGCGCTCGGAAAGTCCCGCACGCCGAGCGCAAGCCAAACCGTGAGATCGGCAAGACGGATGCCCATGTTGCGCCGATCTCGGTTCTGACCTACACAATCAGCTTTGGTCTTGATCT
>DASPYC010000584.1:0-1552 GCA_035636955.1 Casimicrobiaceae bacterium | reverse complement strand
AACGGCATGACGCAATCCGACACGGTGATCGAAGGCCGCCACATCGGCGCGTGCAAGCCGGGCCAGCAGCCCGGCGACATGACGATGCCGAACGGTCAGACGATGAACATCCGCAACATCATGGGCGGCAACATCATGGGCGGAAAGAAGTGATGAAGCGTAGCGCGATGAGCGCCGCGCGGCCGCCCCAGGCAACTCTACTTTCGGACGCATTGCCATGACGCATAACCTCTTCAACAGCCTTCAGGAATTCCGCCTCGCCGGCGGCGGACGCAGCAAGTTCTATTCGCTCGCGGCGCTCGAGAAAGCCGGTCTCGGCAAGATTTCGCGACTGCCCGTGTCGATTCGTATCGTGCTCGAGAGCGTTCTGCGCAATTGCGACGGCAAGAAGGTGACCGAGGAGCACGTGCGCCAGCTCGCCAAATGGAACCCGACCGGAGAGCGCGTAGACGAGATTCCATTCGTCGTCGCGCGCGTCGTGCTGCAGGATTTCACCGGCGTGCCGCTCCTCTGCGATCTCGCGGCGATGCGCAACGTCACGCAGGAGTTGGGCAAGAATCCGAAGGTGATCGAGCCGCTCGTCCCGGTCGACTTGGTCGTCGATCACTCGGTGATGGTCGACTATTACGGCACGAAGAACGCGCTCGACCTCAACATGAAGCTCGAGTTCAAGCGCAACAACGAGCGCTACGAATTCATGAAATGGGGGATGCAGGCGTTCGATACGTTCAAGGTCGTGCCACCCGGGATCGGGATCGTCCATCAGGTCAATCTCGAATATCTGGCGCGCGGCGTGCATCAGAAAGGCGGCATTTATTACCCCGACACGTTGGTCGGCACCGACAGCCACACGACGATGATCAATGGTATCGGCGTCGTCGCATGGGGCGTCGGCGGCATCGAAGCCGAGGCCGGCATGTTGGGGCAACCGGTCTACATTCTCTCGCCCGATGTCGTCGGCGTTGAGCTCAAGGGTCGTCTGAACGAAGGCGTCACCGCGACCGATCTGGTGCTCGCCGTCACCGAAATGCTGCGCAAGGAAAAAGTCGTCGGCAAGTTCGTCGAGTTCTTCGGCGCGGGAACCGCGTCGCTCGCGGTACCGGATCGCGCGACGATCGGCAACATGGCGCCCGAATACGGCGCAACGATGGGATTCTTTCCTGTCGATGAGGCGACCGTCGACTATCTCAAGTACACGGGTCGTACCGATGCCGAGCTCGATGCCTTCGAAGCGTACTTCCGAGCGCAAGGATTGTTTGGCGTCCCTAATGCGGGCGACATTGATTACACCAAGGTGCTGACGCTGGATCTTGCGACGATCAAGCCATCGGTCGCGGGACCAAAGCGGCCGCAGGATCGGATCGAGCTCGGCAATCTGAAAACGCAGTTCACGTCGCTCTACAGCAAGCCGGCGAACGAGAACGGCTTCTCGAAAAAGCCCGAGGATCTAAGCAAACATTTCAACGTCTTGATGACGGGCCCCGGCGAGACCACGGTCGACGAGCCGCTCAAGATCGATCATCCCGGCGAGCCGTTGAACAAGGTCGAAATG
>DASPYC010000583.1:0-8416 GCA_035636955.1 Casimicrobiaceae bacterium | reverse complement strand
TCACTTCGGCTTGATACGCGCCGTAAGCCGTGCACGCCTCCGCGTGTCTTGGCTCGAGCTTCAGCACCGTCGTGAGTGCGTTCTTGATCTTTCCGCCGAATCCCTGCGCAAGCGCTTTCGCCACGGAAATCCCTTGTCCGTAGCGGCCGAGCGCATACGCGTAGAGGTAATGCGCGTTGGCGTCCTTCGGCGCATCGTCGCGTCGCTCGTCGGCCCATGCAGCGGCCTCCTCGAAAAGCGCGAGCTTCGTCTTGTCGCTCTTCTCCAGATAATTCGCGTAGATCGATTGCGCCTTGACGGCAGTATTGACGCCCGCGCCGCCCGCGGCGCGTCCTACTTCGACGGCGCTCTGGAAATCGCCGGCGTGATAATGACGCCACGCATCGATGACGGCAGCTTCTTTCGGATACGGCTCGCAATCGCCCTTGTGCAAGCGCGCCCAGTTCTTCTTGAGGCTCGCGGTATCGTACGCGTAGGTCTTATCGGCATGTGGAAACTTGAGCCATTTTGTTGCCATCGTGACGTCTCCTTGAGAACCACCGATCAAGCCGATGCATCCAGATATTCGGTGCCGAGCTGATCGATCAGCGCGCGCGCCTCGCCCTGCAGATACGGCGCGATCAACGCCATCACCTGATGCGCAGCCTGCGCCAGCCGATTTTCCGTCTTTGCAGCATGGTTGTCATGCGTGGGCGATCGGCCGCTCACCCGTTGCCACGACATCCAGTAGGTGGCGACCATCAGAATGTTTTGCGCGACCGCTACGATTTCGCGGTCCGATGCGCGCATGGCGCCAGCGTGCACCATCCCGCGGCACAACTGGATCACCGTCGCCTCGCCGCGCCGATTGAAGTCAGCGAAGCCCTGGGCAATCTTGCGATTACGCGATGTGATCTCGTCGACGTCGCGATAGAAGAACCGATATTCCCACATGCGCTCGAACAAGAGGTGCAACAGCAACCAGAGGTCATCGGCGCTTGGCAAGCGATCGGGTGGGACGGCCGTCAGCGGCGTGATCTTCGCATCGAGCGCCGCATAAAGATCGCCGATGATGTCGTCCTTGTTGCGAAAGTGGTAGTACAGATTTCCCGGACTGATGTTGAGCTCGTCGGCGATGTCTCCGGTCGTCACGTTCGGCTCGCCCTCGCGATTGAAGAGCGCCAACGCAGTTTCAAGGATGCGCTCGCGGGTTCGGCGTGGCGGCTTTCGTTGCGCCATAACGGATTGCGTCAGCGCGCGACGGCGAGTAACCGCTCCAAATGATCGAGGGTGTGCGACAGCTCGCCCGTCGTGTGGCGGATCGTGCGACGGCGCGTAGATGGTCTGAGCGGTCGCGGATCGTCGAGCGCATCGGTTATGCCGCGCGAGCCATCGGCGAGTCGGTCAACGCGAAGCGTGATCCCGTGCCTTGCCCATACCGGCGCCAACGCAACGGCGCGCGCGCGAAGATTGTGTCGCGTCGTGGCGAATGCGAGCGCACAAAGCCTTCGGCGCTGCGCATAGCTGAAGATGCTGGCGAAAAAAATGTCGGCATTCTCGCGATCCGGTTCGAACAGCAGAACGTCCGCATTGGGATACTGGCGCGCATATTTTTCCATCCCGACCTTCATCCGCGAATGGATGATGGCGCGAAACGTCTGCGAAAGGACGAGCGGCAGTCCGCCACGATGGATCTTTTCGACAGTCAATCGGCGGGTGCGGTTGGCGGCGCCCGCGTCGAACGGCACGAGCGGATTGACGCACAACAGGAGATCGACGCCTTCATCGAGCGCGACCGATGCGTGCAGCGTCTTGTTGAGCGCGCCGTCGACGTAATGCTCGCCATCGATTTCGACCGGTGGAAACATGCCGGGCAATGCGCTCGATGCCTCGATCGCGCGCGATATCGGAACATGGTCGGTTCCATTCGCGCCGAACGTGACCGAAACGCCGCTATCGAGGTTCGTCGCGACGAGAAAAAGCTTGCAGCGGAGTTGGCGAAAGTCGTTTGTCCGGCCGGCTACGGAGAACAATCGCGCGAGAAAAGCATCGACGGCACGATTGTCGAACATACCCGTCGGGATGGCGCGCCCGAGCGTCGCGAACGATTCCATCGCGCCGCGATAAAACGGATTGCGCAGGTATTGGAGTCCCGCGCGCAATATGAGCGTGGGCACGGTGAGCAGACGCCGCCCCAATTCGGCGAACGCGGGTTTGAGAAACAATTCCGGCTTCAGCGCCGCGTCGGCGTCGTCTTCGATGAACAGCCGATACATCTGCGCGGGCGATATTCCGTTTGCGAGCGCCGCGGCGACGAAGCTGCCCGACGACACGCCGACATAAACATCGAGCGCGTTCAAGTCAACGCCTTCGAGCGAATCGGCGAGCGCGAGCAACGCGCCGACCTCATAGATTCCGCCCAGCGGTCCGCCGCCGGCGAGCGCAACGCCCATTCTTTTTGCCGACGACCGTGCGCAGGCCATTTGCGACCCACGTGTGGCGCGAGGCCTTCCCCCTGCCGGCATGATTCTTCTCACTTGGTATTGCAAAAGCCCGCGAACCGGTTTGATCCGCGGGCTCTCGCCTTACATCCAAGTGTAATGGATTAGTGCTTGGCTGATGACTTTGTCGAGCGGCGCGTGGAGCTCTTGCGCTTCGATGCAGCTGCCTGCTTACGCGGATGCTGCGCGTTGCGTCGCTTGGATGCGTTCGCCGGCAGCACGGATTTGACGGCGGGCAACAACGCCGGGAGCGATTGCCGAACGATGCCCGCCGCCGTATCGGCGTAGATGCGCACCGCGTTCTCGACGGTCGTGCGGGTTTGCTTCCAGACCGCATTGGCTTTGGTCATCGACGATTCGACTTGGACGCCGACGAGGCGGATCGCGCGCGACTCGACCGCCGCACCTTCCTTGACCAGCGTACGAAAGACACCCCCAGCTTCCTTTTCCGCCCAATCGCGCGTCATAACCGCGGCGCCGAGGCCCGCGAGCCACATTTGCCGTGAAGCGGCGAGCACGGTGTCGCCGACGCGATTCGTTTTACCCTGGAACGTATTCAACATGGATCGCTTCTCCGAAAGTCGCGCGAATCCGTCGCGCATAATGTCAAGGTACGCGAATCCATTAGACGAATCACACTAAAGATCGCTTCGATTCCCCTACGCTTTCAACGCGGCGGCAAGGTCCGTGGCCAGCTTCGCCGCAACAGCGTAGATCGACAATTGCGGATTGGCGCCGATCGACGTCGGAAAGAGCGATCCGTCCACAACGTGCAGATTCGCGAGATGGTGATAGCGTCCCTGCAAGTCGACGGCCGCGCGACGCGGATCCGGACCGAGCGGCGCGCCACCCATGACATGAGCGGAGAAAAGCGGCGTCGCCAACGGACGCAGAGCAAAATTCCCGATTGCGCTTTTTGCATCATCGGCGCGCGTGAACGTGGCGCCGTCACCGTGTACAGGCATGACGCTTCGCGCGCCGGCGGCGAACTGGATATCGGCCATTGCGGTCATCGCGCGACGTACGCCGTCGAAGAGATAGTCGTTCAACGGATAGTCGAGTACCGGCGTGCCATCGTTGTCGATCCGCACGGTGCCCCCGCGGCTCTGCGGATGGAAGCCATCGCGCAACAATGCGATCAACACATGCAGATGGCGAAGCTCGTGCATTTTCTCCGCATGCACGAGTCCGTGGTTCGGCAGCGTGGTTGATGTCAGTAGTGGATGAATTGGCGGAGCTTCGAGCTTGAATCCGATCGGCCCGTCGGCCGGCGCCGCGTCGAGAAATTGGTCGGAATAAATCGATTGTGGCGCGCCCGAGAATCCATCGACGCGCTCGGGCATGAGCGCGGCCGAAACGGCGGCAGGGTGCAAGAAAGTGCGCCGGCCCACGACGCTGTGCGGATCGGGAACGCCGCTCCTGAGTAGCAGAGCCGGCGTACCGATAGCGCCGGCGGCCGCGATGTACGTCCGGGAACGGATCGTGACTCGGATCGATGTCGGCATCGTTCCGCGCGCATCCATCGCGGCGCAGTGCAACGCCTGCACGCGGTCGCCCCGCCATTCGAAGGCGATCGCCCGCGCGCGTGTTACAAGTGTCGCGCCGCGGTTAAGCGCCGCCGGAATCGTCGTGATGAGCATCGATTGCTTGGCATTGGTCGGGCACCCCATGCCGCAGTAGCCCAAATTCCGGCAACCTTTGACGTTGCGCCGAATCGTTTCCGACCCGTAACCGAGCTTTGCGGTGCCTACCGCCAGCGCGGTATTGTTCGCATTGGGCGCCATCGTCCATGGCGCTATGGCGAGTCGCGCTTCCATCCGTTCAAACCAGGGCTTTAAATCGTCGGCGCTGAAGCCTGTGATACCGAACTCGTGCGCCCAATGCGCGAGCGTGATCGGCGGCGTGCGAAACGAGCTCGTCCAGTTGACGGTCGTGCCGCCGCCCACGCAACGCCCCTGCAGAATCGAGATCGCTTTGTCCTTGGTTTTACGCGCGGCCGATTCCTGATACAGGTCCGGATACGCTTCGGCTTCGCGCATCCGGAAATCGCTCGACGATTTAAGCGGGCCCTCCTCCACCAGGATCACGCTAAGTCCCGCATCGGCGAGAATTTCCGCCGTCACACCGCCGCCTGCGCCGGTACCGACGATGACGGCATCGGCTTCGAGCGTTACGGGGCCCACGAGCGTCGCCGCATCGATTACATGCCAGCCGCCCGCGATGCCGGCCCGAATCGGATCGATCAACGCGGCGCGTGCGGATTCGTCGGACATTGGAGCCTTAACCGAGCACCGGCGGGCCGTCGTATCCGAGCGCGCCCCATGCACGAGGATTGCCATACCAGGCCGCGAAGACGAGCTGATGCAATGCGTCGTACGCCGCGCGCAGGAGCGCAATGCGGCTGTCGCGAAGGCGGGCAAGGAATGCATCGACATCGCTTGCCGTGGCCTCGCCCCATGCATGCGTCGACCGCGTGAGCGACCAACGTACCGGTGCAAGGGCGAGCAGTGTGAATAGCTGGCCAATCTCGCGTATCTGAAGAGGCGACAAACCGTTAATCGCCCGATCGATGCTCACAAGGGTCTCGCGAACCGCCTCGTGATGTTGCGAAGGATCTTGCGGCAATGCGCCGGCGAGCATTACCGGGACGATCGCGCGCATGATTGCCACCCCGTCCGCATCAAGCGATTGCAACGGCGTTTGCGTCGATCCGCGCGGCCAAAAGCGGACCGCAGCGAGGGCGGCGAAACCGACGGCGCCGGCAAAGATAAAGGTTCGGCGAGAGAGGTTCACGGTGGGTGGAGTGCGGTCGGCTTCGAGTGGGCCCAGTCAAATGAGTCGCACCAACATAGCGGCATGACGTAGAGCAAACAATCTAAATCTATACTGCAGCATGGCCGATCCGCGCGATGATGCGCCCACGTCGCTCACGCGCGAGCTGGCGCGCATGATGCGGCTGCACGAAGCATGTCACGCCGATCCATCGCTCGCGAAGGCTTTGCGGCGACTCGGGGAATGGCAGTCGCGGCGTCTACGTAACACTTATTCGGATCTCGCGGCCGATCCGCGCTACACGGCCGCCATCGCTTTTTTCCAAAACGATCTTTACGGCGGGGCCGATTTCAGCCGCCGGGATGCCGATCTCGCACGCGTCGTCCCCAAGATGGTTCGATTGGTACCGGGCAAAGTGATCGCGACTGTCGCGCACGCCATCGAGCTGAGCGCGCTCTCGCATGAGCTTGACCGTTCGCTCATCGCGCGGTTGCCGCGTCCGGATGCAGCGTTTAGCGTTGCAGAATACTGTCAAGCGTATCGCGACGCGGATGAATACGCGCTTCGCCAGCATCAACGCGCGCTGATTCGCGAAGTGGGTGCCGCATTGGACCGTTATGTTCGAACGCCGATGATCGGCGCGGCGCTCACAATGACGCGTCAGCCGGCGCGGCTCGCTGGCTTTTCGGCGCTGCAGGATTTTCTCGAACGTGGGTTCACGGCATTTCGCCGGATGAACGGCGCCGCGCAATTCCTGGACATCATCGAGATGCGCGAGACGGATCTGCACGAGGCGATCGTCGCCGGCGCCGACGATCCATTTCCGGACCCTTGGCCGGCTCTCCGAACGTAGCAGAACGCGTCCTCGATTAAGCCTTCGCGGATTTCGACTTGTCGCCCAGCAGGCGGTCGAACTGGGCGTGGATCTCCCTCTCGATTGAAGACTTGATCGGCGTCAGCAGGAATGAAAGGGACACATCGAGCTGAATTTGATCCTTTCTGACGTGCATGGAGCCGCTGACGCCGGGCCGCTCGAAGTCGATCCGATCGCCGCTCCACGCGTAATCCAGCGCAAAGCGCGACTTGAGATCGCGCGCGATTTCCTCTGCGGCGTCTTTTGCTTTCTTGTGCGACAGGCGATGTTTCTTCGCGATCGAAATGGTGGCCATGGGCCGCTCCCATCGTGGACGTGCGAGACGTAAGAATACGCGTTCTCGAACCATGTGCTTTGCGATGGACCCATCAAGCGAAACGCGCGAGAATCGGCGGAGCAGCGGGCCCACCTCATGACCTGCAACATCGCGCGATTCTTCTCGCAGCACCTTTCGCAGCCGCACCAGATTCTCTATCGTCATTTTATCGACGAGCGCTGGCGCGATGTCAGCGTCGCCGAAGTCGCAATGCAAGTGTCGCGCTGGCAGGCGGCGTTTCGGCGTGAAGGTCTCGTGCCGGGTGACCGGATAGCGTTGTGTGCGCGGAACGGTGTCCCCTGGATTGCCATCGATCTGGCCGCGCTGAGTCTCGCACTGGTCGTCGTCCCGCTGTACGTTGATGACAATCCCGAAAACGCTGCATGGTGTGCAGGCAACGCCGAGGCGAAGCTATGGCTCGTCGAGAATTCGCGCATCGCCGCCGAGCTGCGCGGCGCCGCCGCAGGTTCTTCTTTGCCGCCGCTTTGCGTGCTGCGTCCCGACCGCGACGAGGCAGGTACGCGCGCAGAAACATTCCTGCCGAAGACCGGTACCGACGTTGAAGTGCGCGATGTGCCCGACGACACGCTTGCGACGATCTGCTATACGTCGGGCACCTCCGGCCGGCCCAAGGGCGTCATGCTGTCGCATGGCAATATCATTGCCAATGTGCGGCAATGCCAGGCACTGCACATGGCGCGTGCGGACGATCGCTTTCTCTCGATGCTGCCGCTGTCGCATATGTTCGAGCGCACCGGAGGCTATTACTTGCCGCTGTCGATCGGCGCGGTCGTTGCATTCGGGCGCGGCGTTGCATCAATAGCGGACGATCTGATGTCGCAGCGTCCGACGGTCGTCTTCGCGGTGCCGCGGATCTTCGATCGTTTTCGCGTGCGAATCGATCATGCGTTGATTGAAGCACCGCTCAAGAAACGTTTATTCGACGCATGCGTCGATCGCGGCGTACGCGTGGCGAAGAAGCGTGCCACGTGGACCGATCACGTGATGCTCCCGTTCCTGCGCGCACTCGTCGCCAAACCGATTCTCGCGCGGATGGGCGGACGGATGCGATTCTCCGTGGTCGGCGGCGCCGCACTCGATCCCGATCTATCCCGTCTGTTCATCGGCCTCGGTCTGCCGCTGTTGCAAGGCTATGGGATGACGGAAGCGTCGCCGGTCATTGCCGTCAACCGCGAGGATGACAACGAACCCGAAACCGTCGGCCGCCCATTGCCGGGCGTCGACGTGAGGCTCGCCGACAGCGGGGAGCTGCTCGTACGCGGCCCGAACGTGATGACGGGCTACTGGCGCAACGAGAAAGCGACGCGCGCGGCGCTCGATGGCGACGGCTGGCTGCACACCGGCGATCTGGCCGAAATGCGCGATGGCAAGATTTTGATCCGCGGGCGCGCCAAGGACATCTTCGTGCTGTCCAACGGCGAGAAGCTCTCACCGCAGGACGTCGAGACCGCCATTGCGCACGAGCCCTTCTTCGAACAAGTCATGCTGGTCGGCGACGGGCGGCCCTACGCGATTCTCTTGGCGGTGACCAAAAGCGCCGATGAGAGTGCGTTGGTCCGCCAAGCGAACGCGCAGCTGAAAGCGTTTCCTCGCTGGGCGCGCGTGCGCCGTGTCGTCGCCCTTTCCGACGCATGGACCATCGAGAATGGCCTGCTGACACCGACGCTTAAGCTCAAGCGACCGCGGCTTGTCGAGCGATTCAAAGACCGGATCGAACAGGCGTACCGCGAGCCGCCGTTCGACTAATCATTCCGCTCTTCTATGTGCAGCTGACCGCTGACATGCACAAATTATCGGCTTTGCGGAGGTGCAGCACGAGATTGTGAAGCTCGTCGATCGTCGGCTTTTGCATTGACGCGTGGCCGAAACCGTCTTAGGATTCAAACAAACGTTTAAATGAGGGCGGAATGCTTCGGCCAGCGTACAAGGGAAAATCAGGCGGATCCACCGAGA
>DASPYC010000582.1:0-1547 GCA_035636955.1 Casimicrobiaceae bacterium | reverse complement strand
TATCAGTCCGACGTCCAACGGATCACCCGCGCGCTCAATTGGATCGGCGCGGGCGCTTTGGGCTGCGGCATCACCGTTGTCGTCTGGGCTTTATGGTGGACGCGCGGCGTCGACGACTTTCGTACCGCAGTGATCGTCGCCGCGCTCGGTTTCGGCTTGCCGTCGCTTGTCGCACTGACGCTCGCCTGGCTGCTCGATCCATTGCTCGACGCCGAGCGGGTCGGTACGGCACCCGTTTCGGATTCCGGTAAACCGCCGCCACTTCGTTTCGGCTTCTACGACTGGCCGGCGATATTTCGCTACTTCGCTGCAATCGTCGCCGTGGGGCTGTCAGCGGGATTGCGCATCTGGTTGCATCCGGTCCTCGGCGACTCCGTCCCGTACATCACGTTTTTTCTCGGCGTCGCGCTTGCCGCATGGATCGGCGGATTCGGACCTTCCGCGTTGGCCGTGGCGCTTTCGATCGCTATCGCTTGGCATTGGACATTGCAAGGGTCGAGCGATCTTCCGCCGTATCAACTTGCCCACGTTGTCTCGATCGGCGTCTTCGCCGCGACTGCGCTCGCCATCAGTGTAATCACCGCGGCAATGCGCGCGACGGCTGCCGAAGCCGAGCGGCTCTCCGCTGTCACGCAGGTTCGCAATGCCGAGCTGCAATCGATCGAGGCCGAGCTGCGCCGCGAGCGTGACCGCATCAAAGTGACGCTCGACGCGATCGATGACGCCGTCATCACTACCGACATCGACGGTTGCATCACATTCCTCAATCCTTCCGCGGAGCGGCTAACGGGATGGCGCTTGCACGACGCGCAAGGGGTACCGCTGTCCAAGGTGATGGAGCTCGTCGACGAAAAGAGCCGAGCAAAAGTTGCATTGCCGATGATCCGGCGGCGGCCGGACGCTGCGCGCGCATCGCAAAGCATCATGCTGATCGATCGCAATGGCAGGCAGCATCCAATCGAGGACAGCGCTGCGCCGATCATCAGCGGCGAGGGCGATCAGATCGGCCATGTTGTCGTATTCCGCGACGTCACGCGTGCGCGCCGCGCGCAGGCGGCGTTACAGGAGAGCGAAGAGCGTTTTCGGGTCGCGGCGGACAGCGCGCCGGTGTTGATATGGATGTCGGACGTTACGAAGGGTTGCGATTACTTCAATCGCCAGTGGCTGGAATTCACCGGGCGTACGATGGAGCAGGAATTGGGCGATGGTTGGACGCAAGGCGTCCATCCCGACGATCTGCCGCAATGCCTCGCAACGTACAACGCGGCGTTCGACGCACGCCAGCCGTTCAAGATGGAGTATCGCTTGCGTCGCTTCGACGGCGAATATCGCTGGGTTCTCGATGATGGCGTTCCTCGATTCGCGGCGGATGGCACATTCGTCGGCTATATCGGCGCTTGCATGGATATTACCGATCAGAAAAGCGCGCGGACGCTGTCGTCGCTGCCCGCGGAATGACCCGGATTTCGCTCGCGACCGACATGCAAGCAACATTCGAAGATCTTCGCCGCTGGGTCGGCAAGACGGCAGTCGCCGAAGATCAAGTG
>DASPYC010000581.1:0-2989 GCA_035636955.1 Casimicrobiaceae bacterium | reverse complement strand
CGGCTTCGGTGGAGCAGCAACGCCATCTCGGCCGCACGGCGCCGTCGCTCTACGATCTGCGCAACCTATTTCAGGTGAACGTCGAGGAAGGCCGACACCTCTGGGCGATGGTGTATCTGCTGCACGCCTATTTCGGCCGCGACGGTCGCGAGGAAGCCGAAGCGCTGCTCGCACGGCGCTCGGGTGACGCGGACAATCCGCGCATCCTCGGTGCCTTCAACGAGAAGACGCCGGACTGGCTCGCGTTCTTCATGTTCACCTACTTTACGGACCGCGACGGCAAGTTCCAGCTTTGCTCGCTCGCGGAATCGGGGTTCGATCCTCTTGCTCGCACGACGCGCTTCATGTTGACCGAAGAAGCCCATCACATGTTCGTCGGCGAGTCGGGTGTCGGCCGCATCATTGCCCGCACCGCTGAAGTAATGGCGCGAGAGCGAATCGACGATCCTGCCGAAGTGCGACGCCATGGCGTCATCGATCTGCCGACGATCCAGCGCTATCTGAACTTTCACTTCAGCGTCACGATGGACCTGTTCGGTGCCGACGTTTCGTCCAATGCCGCGACCTTCTTTTCGACTGGCCTCAAGGGCCGCTTCGATGAAACGAAAGCCGTCGACGATCACGTGCTGATCGGCGCGGCATATCCGGTGCTGGAGGTGCGAGGCGACCAGCTTGTAACCGTCGAGGCGCCGGCGCTCAACGCGCTGAACGAGCGACTGCGCGATGATTTCATCAAGGACGCTACGGCCGGCGCCGAACGCTGGAACCGGATCCTGCAAAAGCAGGGCGTCGCGTTCGCATTCAAGGTGCCGCACAAGGCGTTCAACCGCAAGATCGGCCCATTGTCAGCCGCAAAGATCGATCCCGACGGACGCGTCGTTTCAGATGCCGACTGGAGTGCCAATCTCGATCGCTGGCTGCCACGCACAGACGATCGCGCGTTCGTCGCGTCGCTGATGGGGCGTGTCGTCGAGCCGGGGAAGTTCGCGAACTGGATCGCGCCACCTTCACGCGGCATCAACAATCTGCCGATCGACTACACGTACATCCGCTTCAACTGACGGACACGTTATGGCCCAGACCGCAACGGTGGATGTCATCCGCCAGCATCTGATCGATCCGGAGATCTGCATCCGTTGCAACACGTGCGAGGAAACGTGCCCGATCGATGCGATCACACACGACGCGCGCAACTACGTCGTCGATCCGGCGATTTGCAACGGTTGCAACGCCTGCATTGCGCCGTGTCCGACCGGTGCAATCGACAACTGGCGACAAGTGTCCCGCGATGACGCTTATGCGATCGATGCTCAGTTATCGTGGGACACATTACCGGCGCAACAAGCGGTTGCCGCGATAACCGACGATTCGATTCCGGCCGAAATCGCCGCGATCACCGCGCTCGCGACGGTGGGGCAAGGAGGCGCCGCGCCGCCGCCGTGGTCGGCCGCACAACCCTGCTTCAATTTGCACACGCTTGCGAAGCCTGCGATCGCTACCATCACCGGTAACCACCGGCTTACCGGCGAAGGCGCGTCGGCCGACGTCCGCCACATCGTGCTCGACTTCGGTTCGATTGCGTTTCCGGTGCTCGAAGGTCAGTCGATCGGCGTCGTGCCTCCGGGAACCGACTCGAACGGCAAACCGCATTACGTACGTCTCTATTCGATCGCCAGCCCGCGCGAAGGTGAACGTCCCCGCTATAACAACATCGCGCTCACCGTGAAGCGGGTAACGCACGATCACAACGGAAATCCGGTGCAAGGCGTTGCGTCGAATTATTTGTGCGACCTTCCCAAGGGCGCGCAAGTGAAGATCGTCGGGCCGTTCGGCGCGAGTTTTTTGATGCCGAACCATCCTGGATCGAGTCTCTTGATGGTCTGCACCGGAACGGGCTCTGCCCCGATGCGCGCGATGACCGAGCGGCGCCGCCGGCGCATCGCCGAGAACGAAGGCGGCGAGCTGATGCTGTTCTTCGGCGCTCGATCGGCGGACGAGTTACCGTACTTCGGTCCGCTGATGAAGCTGCCGAAGGAGTTCATCGACATCAATCTCGCGTTCTCGCGCGTCCCCGGAAAACAGAAGCAGTATGTACAAGACCTCATTCGAGAACGATCGGCGGACGTGGCACGATTTCTGGGTGACGAGAACTGCTACATCTATATCTGCGGGTTGAAGGGGATGGAAGAAGGCGTTGCGGAGGCGTTTCACGACGTCTGCCGTCGGCATGCAATGGATTGGGAAGCGATGTTGCCTTCGCTGCGCGAAAAGGGCCGGTATCATCTCGAAACGTACTGAGCCGTTCCCGGCATGAGGCTCGAAACACCTGTACACGACGCTGCGAACGCCGCGTTGGAAGGCGCGCCGCGCGATGCAGACGCCGAAATAGGGCAGATCGAGCTGATTGTCGACGGAGAACACCGGCCGATGTGCGCGCCCAATCGCGTCCTGCTCGAGTCGGGTCGGTTCTGGAACGGCTATCACGTCGAGGTGATGCGAATTCCGCCGATCGGAGTCCTCGAGCGCGTTTCGACACCGCATCATCGGATCGTCTTTGTCGCGAACGGGACTTGCGACGTTCGTTACCGCGCGTACGCGCATGAGGCACGATGCCGATTGTCGCGCGGAGCTTTCTGCTTCATCAGCCGAGGGTATCTGTTCGAGCGGCTCGCCTGGAAGGGCAGGCGTTTCGAAGCGATCATGATGGACATCACGGATTTTGGAGCCGATCCGAATCCTGTCGATGCTTTCGGCAGAACCGATGCGCTGTTCGACATGTGCATGGGCATCGAGGACGCGCGCGTCAGCACGCTTATCGAATTGGTGCGCGCCGAGATCGAGGCCGGCGGTCCCACCGGAGGTGCCTACGGTGAAGCGCTGTCGCTGGCGCTCGCGTCGCGGGTGGCGTCCCTTTGCGCGAGCATGCCCGGGAGCCAGCGCCGCGCTGCAACGCTGTCCTCGAAACAACTGGGGCGCATCGCCGAGCACA
>DASPYC010000580.1:0-1716 GCA_035636955.1 Casimicrobiaceae bacterium | reverse complement strand
GACAGCGCCGAGACGTCGATCACGATGACCGGCGAGTCGGAAACGCTCGGTTGTTCGGGGGTCATGGCCGGTGCCAACGCACCGCACGTCTCTGCGCTTGCCGATTTTTCACATCGGCGCAACGTGATCGTCGTCGACATGACCGCGGTCGAGCGTATCGATTTCGTCTGTGCAGGGGCACTGCTCAACACGATCACCCGCATCGAAGGCCAGCGCAAGACAGTGCAGATCATCGGCGCATCGCCTATCGTCCGTGCACTGTTGCTGCTGATCGGCATTTCGCCGCGCCATTTCGTCAGGAAAGCGGCCTAGGCGCGTAGCGAGAGCTGCAGCGCTCGCTGCGAAAGATAATTGCTGATGGAAGTCTTTCACGGCACGACGATCCTGTCGGTGCGCCGGGACGATGGCGTTGCGCTGGGTGGCGACGGCCAGGTAACGCTCGGCAATGTCGTCATCAAAGCAACGGCGAAAAAGATACGCCGCCTCTATCACGACAAGGTGCTCGCGGGCTTTGCCGGCGCAACGGCCGACGCCTTCACGCTGTTCGAACGCTTCGAAGCCAAGCTCGAGAAGCATCAGGGACATCTGACGCGCTCGGCAGTCGAGCTCGCCAAAGATTGGCGCTCCGATCGCGTGCTTCGCCGCCTTGAAGCGATGCTCGCAGTTGCCGATCGCACCGCGTCACTGCTTATCACCGGCACCGGCGACGTGCTTGAACCCGAATTCGGCATCGTCGCGATCGGATCGGGCGGGCCCTACGCGCAAGCCGCTGCTCGCGCGTTGCTCGAAAGTACGTCGTTGTCTGCGGCAGACGTCGTGAAGAAAGCGCTCGCGATTGCCGCAGATCTTTGTATTTACACGAACCAAAACATCGTCGTCGAGACGCTCGAACCGCAGGAACCGTAAGTTTCGCTTCAGCACAGCGTGCGAAACTTTTCGTTGTGAAAACCGCTTACGATGTCGTGATCGCCGGTGCCGGGCTCGTGGGTTTGTCCCTCGCGCCGGCATTGTCGCGGACCGGGCTCTCGGTCGCGTTGATCGACCGTGGCTCGATGGCCGACGAAGAACGCTCAGCCGAGACGTTCGACACGCGTATCTACGCGATCAGTCCCGGCAGTGCCGCATTCCTGCGCGCAATAGGCGCGTGGCAGGCGCTGCACTGCGAACGCATCACTGCGATCGAATCGATGCATGTCGAAGGCGACGGCGGCGGGTCGCTCGATTTTTCCGCCTACGACCTGGGCGAGCGCGCGCTGGCATGGATCGTCGAAGAGCGAGACCTTCGCTCCGCGTTGTTGCGTACCGCGCGGCGGGCCGGCGTGCACATGATCGGCGAAGCGACGCTCGACGCCCTGACATGGTCCGCCGCGGCCGGCACGTTGCGCCTCGCCGATGGCCGCGTGCTCGAAGCCCGGCTCGTCGTGGGCGCGGACGGCGCGCACTCGTGGGTGCGCCAAGCAGGAGGCATCGTGGCGGAGCCGAAGGCGTATGGTCAAACGGCGGTTGTTGCAAACTTTGAATGCGAGCGCGCGCATCACGGCCGTGCGCATCAATGGTTCCGTGCCGACGGCGGCGTGCTCGCATGGCTGCCGCTGCCCGGACGGCGCATGTCGATGGTGTGGTCGGCGCCGGACGCGCTTGCGCAAACGTTGCTGGCCGAGAGCGAGGAAGGGTTATCGACTCGCGTGGCCGAAGCGGGCCGGCACGCGCTCGGCA
>DASPYC010000579.1:0-2734 GCA_035636955.1 Casimicrobiaceae bacterium | reverse complement strand
CGGTCGGCGGCCAACGTCTCAGTGAGCCGATTGTTGACCTCCACGAACGCCGTCTGCAGATCGGCGCCGAGCCGGAAAGCCATGCGCAACATCGCATGCATCTGCGTGACCGAAAGCGCTGGCGCGATGCCGTGTCCCGTGGCGTCGCCCAGAACAATCAGCAGCCCCTGATCGAGCATCGACAAATCGAACGTGTCGCCGCCCGTAAGGTCCGCGGATTGGAACGTCCCGCATACATCGTAAGACGCAACCTTCGGCATCACCGCGGGTAAGGTGCTCATCTGCACCTCGCGAGCCATTTCCAACGCCTGCCTCATCTTCTCGCCTTCGATCAGCGCTGCCGTCATGCGCACGCGCTGGAGCGCGACCGCGCATTGCGCCGCGAGGGCAGTGGCCAGCGCCTCGTCGTCTTCGTCAAAGACGCCGCCCGACTTGTTCAATACCTGCATCACGCCCACCAGCACATCCTTGTGGTCGACCAGCGGCAAGGTCAGCATGCAACGCGTGCGGTACCCGGACGACCTATCGACGCGCGGATCGAAACGAGGGTCCGCATAACAGTCAGGGACGTTGATGATTTGCCGCTCGCGCGCGCAAGCGCCGACAAGGCCGGCGCCCGACGGCACGCGCACCGGCTGAATGCCGGTCGCCACTTCCAGGACTAGTTCGTCGGTCACCGGATCGTAGAGCCAGACCGAACCGCGATCCGCGCTCAAGACCTGCTTGGCCGCTGCGACGACTTCTCCGAGCATCGTCATCAAGTCGAAGGGCGCCGCTAACGCGCTCGTCACCCCGAGGATCGCTTCCATATCGCGCGCCGAAAGCTGACGCTGGCGTGGCCGTGCGCTCATGCCGACGCGACGAACGAGCAGAAGTTATCGCACAAAGATTTCGACGCGGCGATTGCGCGGCTCGGCGATGCCATCGGGTGTCGCTATCAATAGATCGCGTTTGCCGCGTCCCGACGCTTGAATGTTTTCGGGCGCAACACCGCGGCGAACAAGCTCGGTACGCACCGTCTCGGCACGCTGCCGCGCGAGAGCATCGTTGAAGGGATCGCTGCCGACGGCATCGCTGTGGCCAATCACGATGACATCGGGTACCGGTCGCCGGGCGATTTCGGGAAAAACGGCTTCGACGATCAGTTTCGAGTCTTCCGTGAACTCGTCCTTGCCTTCGATGAAGTACAACGTGAACGCGACGGCCCGCTGGGGTTGTGAGGCCAGTGCGGCGCCGAATTTGGACGTGACCTCTCCCGGCGTCGATGTGTAGGTACGCACGCCAAAGAGTGTTTGCCGCGCGGCCGCATAGGGCTGATCGAGCACGGTCTCGCGACCGCCTTGCTTCACGACGACGGCAGTCGGCTTGCCATCTTTTTCAGGCAGCAGCACGACGGTTCCACGCTGCGCGCAGCCGCAAAGGGATGCCGACAGCGCGACCATGGTCCAGGCCATGGCATGCGCGGATAAATCACTCATCGACGCTGACGACGAACTCGGTACCGCGAACTCCCAATATTGCCGACGGCGTGTACAACGTCATTGCGTCCGGCGACTGTTTCGCAATCCGCCCCGAGATGACTGAAAGGGAGCCCTTGCGTAACGACGCATCGAACTGGCCGCGGTGCGTCGTCGCATCGAATGCGAAGCGATCGAGCGACAACGTGCTGTTGGGTCCGGCGGACAGCAGCGAATCGTCGCTCATCGTGATTCCGACCGACCCATCCGCGCCCGTGGTGATGATATCCGACGCCTGCAAGCGCACGCCGACGGCGCCCGGCAACGATTGCGCGGCGCGCAGGACAGTGACCGATCCTTTGGAGATCTTGATTTGACCGATGTCGGCCGCTGCGGCCGACATCGCGAAACAGCACACAAACGCAACCACATTGACGTACGACGACATGCACACCATGTCGTTCTCCTTAGACGATCACGGTGCTCTCGAGCACTCGACGTTCATGTCCTTGCAAGTCGCGACAATCCGCTCGACGATGATCGACGCCGGCGGATTAGGCGCATTGCTGTGCGCCGAGGAGACCATCAATTGCGTGAGGTTGTCGCCGAAGCTGACTGCCTGAATGCCGGCAATCTGCGTTCCGTTGGTGAACTGAATGCGCCGCGCAGCGGGATCCTCATTGGTGATGGTGATTCCTGGCGCTGCTCGCACCGAGCGTTGCACGGTATCGTAGACGCGATCGACCGGCACCTCGACCATCACGGTCGCCGTGTCGTAGGTTGTCTTGCCGTCTTGCGATGTCTGCGACATCTGCTCGACGCGTCCGATCGCGCGTCGCGCGAGAAGCACCCATTGCGCCTGTGCGATGTCCGTCCACATGACGAGCGCAATTGCGCAAAAGACGGCTAGTTTATGACCCTGCCCACGCAACATACCCCTCCCTAAGGTTGTGATCGCGGAAGGCAATTATGTATTGTTATTCTCGAGCCCGCCATGACGGCGCGCCATCGCGGAAAGCGCGCACTTCGTTGACCCGAGACGTCGCGATCGGCTATAATTACAATCCTCTCGCGGGGTGGAGCAGTCTGGCAGCTCGTCGGGCTCATAACCCGAAGGTCGCAGGTTCAAATCCTGCCCCCGAACCCGACCCATTGACGCGCCGCCGACGGCAACAAGTAGCCGCTCGGCGGCGTCTTCAAATTCGGCGAACAACTCTTCGCCCTCCGCCACGAGTCGAATCTCTCCGAACGCAGCGCGCAAAGCTTCGCGAGCGCGG
>DASPYC010000578.1:0-4872 GCA_035636955.1 Casimicrobiaceae bacterium | reverse complement strand
CACGCGCCGGAGCGGCTGCAGCCCGACCGATTCATTCACCTCGCGCCGGTCGGCGAACAGCGCGTCGTCGCCTAACGTAAATTGAACGTCCGCTTAGATGGATCTCAACGACCGCAGAGGAGCGCCCGATAGGTCTGCTGCGGGTCGATAGCGCCACTTCGATTCCCGAACCTGCGGACGTTCGATCGACTTTTAATGCTGGTTGGCGTCCCTAATCTTTGACGGTCTGCCTTGCAGATCGCTTGCCACATTTGCGACGTCAAGCTACGTCTGCTGCACGTTGAGACCGGTCAGTCCCAGCGTGAATTTTGCACGGCGTGAATGGCCGGAGGTGGCCGTTCAGCGACATGCGCGACTGTCCGCTGCGTTGGTGCACGACAGGCAGCAAAAGCTGCACGCGGCGGTTGAACGGGTCCTGCTCGATTAGATCGGACATTGTCCACCGGTGAATTCTGATCACGACATATGGCGAAATCTATGCGGAGTGCTTCGGCGCTTTGCACCGGATATCCAAGCGTGGCGCTGCGCTACTCCACATATTGTTAATTTAACGAGCACGGGAATCAGCAAGGTTGGAAATGCGCGAGTACGAGAGCCTTAGCTCACCACCCCGAAGCCCTCGAACAGGTGCCACGTCAGATGGATGAGCGCTGCCGCGCTGGCCAAGACAATCCAAAGCCACCAGAACATTCGCAATATTGCATGTTCGCTGGCATGGGCGGACTTTGCCCGTGTCAATAACGCGAACGGATCCCCATTGAGATTTCTGGCACGTACATACTTTTCGACCATCGCTTCGTCATGACGAGAGAGTACGGCGAACAATTGTTGGTACGTCGAAAAATGGCTGTCCGGGGACACGTCTTGCCACTCTTTCTCGATGAGAAGCAAACGCGTGTTTGTGGTATCGACGAACGCTCGACTGCGCGTATCAACCCGTATGAAATAGAACGAAATAATAAGGGGTGGCACCGCGATTAGAACGAGGGCCGTCAAGGACGCCATGGAGAGACTAACGAGCGCGTCCTTCGCAAGTAATGCGAAAAACGCGAGGAACGCTGTCTGAATTGTCAGAAAATGAGCAAAGCGCTTCTGCTTCAAGTCCTCGTGGAATTTCAGCAAATCATTATTTGCTTTCCACTCTTCAAACAACCGAATTTCAGCCTTGTCCATTCCACACCGCTCTGCACGCGATCGCCGACCCGGCTTTGAACATTAACCTGCCGACCTACCCGAACAGCTTTTCGCCAGCCAAATGGAGGTACGCTGTCGGCCTCGTGCCTTGCCTGACACCCGATCTCATCCGCTCCTTTATCTTCGGAACTTCCGACTCAGCACACTAGCGACGCGCCGCAGTTCCAGCACAGATCGAAATTGGCGGGCGACTCTTCGCTGCAACGCGCGCAACGAACGCTGCCGCCGCGTGCTGCGTCCGCTTCCATCGATCGCAACAGAATCGTTGCGCGCTCGCAATCCTCTTCGCGGGCAAGCCACACCTGTGGCTGCGCCACGTCCGGCGGTACGTCGCCGACGATCGACGACGCGTGCTCGTTGAACACGTGCGCCTTGATGCCGGCCTGGTTGAGTCGATCGGCCAACAGGTAGGCGTCGAAGCGCTGACGCGCGACATAGAAACGGATCATCGTTTATTTGCGGGGAGGCCGCCATTCCGACAGCGCGAACACGAGGCGTTCGAGAACGGCAATCAATGGCGCCGCCTTGCCCGGATCGTAGCGGAACGGCGGCCCTTCGTCCATGTAAGCGCGCTGCGCCATTTCGAGTTGCAGCGCGTGAACGCGATGCTCTGGGCGGCCATAATGACGCGTCACATAGCCGCCGGTAAATCGTCCGTTGACGACGTGCGTAAACGGCTTGGCATGCGCCAGCACCTCGGTCGCGAGCCTCTGTGCTTCCGGCGCGCAACTCGCACCCTGCACGGTGCCGATATTGAGATCGGGAAGCCGCCCCGCGAAAAAGCGCGGCACTTCGGAGGCGATCGAATGCGCGTCGAGCAGGATCGCATATCCATGACGCGCGCGAACGCGTCGGATTTCCGCCGCTAGTATGGTGTGGTACGGATCGAAATAAACGGTGCGACGCGCAGCTATCTCGCGCTCGCCCGGTGCGTCACCGTCTACATACAGGGGCGCGTTGGCGAACGTCCGCGTCGGGCACAGCTCCGTATTGTCCGCGCTCGGATAGAGCGCCGTCCCCGACGGATCGCGGTTCAAATCGACAACGTAGCGCGAATGCGTGGCGACGAGAATCGTCGCACCGGTCCCGCGTGCGAACGCGTAGAGCCTGTCGACATGCCAGTCGGTATCGGGAACGGTACGCGCAGTCTGGGTAAGGCGGAGCGCGATGGCATCGGGCACGTGCGTCCCGGCATGCGCCACATCGATGATGAGCGGCGAATCGCCCCGGGAGAGATCCCATAATCGCATCAGAAGGTCGTCCGCTGCACCGCGCCGCCGCGGATCACAGCTGCGCAGGCATTGCCGCCCACTCGGTACGAAAGCTCAGCCGGCGAGTCGATGTCCCACAGCGCGATGTCCGCGCGCTGGCCGATGCTCAACGTGCCGCGATCGGCGAGCCCCAATGCGCGCGCGGCATGCCGCGTCACGCCTGCAAGCGCTTCCTCGGGCGTCAAGCGAAAGAGCGTGCAGGCCATGTTGAGCATCAACACGAGTGAACCGGCGGGAGAGGTCCCCGGGTTGCAGTCGCTGGCGATGGCGATCGGTACGTCGTGAGCGCGCAGCGCCTCGATCGGCGGCAAGCGCGACTCGCGCAGCGTGTAGAACGCGCCGGGAAGCAGGACGGCGATCGTGCCCGCTTTCGCCATCGCCTTCACACCTCGCTCGCTCGTGTGCTCGAGATGGTCGGCTGACAACGCCGCGAATTCCGCCGCCAGCTCGGCGCAATGCTGATCGGACAGTTGATCGGCGTGGAGCTTGACCGGCAGGCCGAGCTCGCGCGCGCACGCGAATACGCGGCGCGTCTGCGCAGCGGTGAAGGCGATCGTCTCGCAAAATGCGTCCACCGCATCGGCCGCATGCGCCGCCGCGATTGAGGGAATCATCTCGCGGCATACGTAATCGACATAAGCATCACTTCGTTCCGCAAATTCCGGCGGCAATGCATGCGCCGCCAGCAACGTTGTCCGAACGTCGACTTCGCACTCTGCAGCCAAACGCCGCGCAACTTTTAGTTGCTTCAATTCAGTTGCCGTGTCTTGACCGTAACCGGACTTGATCTCGATCGTCGTGACACCTTCACTGATCAGCGCAGCGAGCCGCGGCTTGCTTTGTGCAACCAGCACATCCAAAGTTGCCGCGCGCGTCGCGCGGAGCGTCGATTGAATCCCGCCGCCTGCGTGCGCAACGTCGGCATAGCTCATACCATGCAGGCGCTGCTCGAATTCCTCCGCACGGTTGCCGGCGTACACAAGATGGGTGTGGCAATCGATCAGCCCCGGTGTAGCCCATCGTCCTCCGCAATCGACGCGTCGGGTCGCAGTCGCGCTGCGCGAAAGCTCGCCGGCGGGACCGATCCAAGCGATCCTATCGCCGCGAATACCGATTGACGCATCGCGAATCGCGGCATACCCCGACGCGTCGCTCATCGTGGCGGCGTGCAGATTGTCGAGCAGCAGGTCGAATCGTGCCGTCGTCATTTCGGGTCAATGGTCGAGGCTTCGCAACGCCGCGCGATAGCGGGCGAATATCTCGGTTTCGCGAGCATGACGGCCATCGCGCACGATCCAGACGCCGCCGCTCATCACGTCGCGGACCGGTTGTCGGCACGGGCCGAAAATCGCGGCGTCGAGAACATCGTCGATCTCCTGATGCACAAGCGCGGTGTCGCCAACGTTCAGCACGACAATGTCGGCTCTGTGCCCCACTGCGATCGCGCCGTTTCCTTGGCCGAGCGCCTGGGCGCCACCGCTCGCAGCACGCGCCCATAACGACGTGCCGATCGACAAATCCTCGCTGCCGAGAACGTTCCGTCGATGCAAGCGAAGCCGTTGCGACCACTCGAGCTGTCGGAGCTCGGCAAAGGGATCGATGACCGTGTTCGAATCGCTGCCCACGCCAAGCGCGCCGGCGGCTGCCACATATTCTTTTGCTGGAAACGTACCATCGCCCAAGTCCGCTTCCGTTGTCGGGGCAAGCCCTGCAGTCGCGCCGCTTCGCGCCAGCGAACGCGTTTCATCATCGGTGATGTGCGTGGCATGCACGACGCACCAGCGCCTGTCGACATTTGCATGCTTCAACAGCCACTCAACGGGTCGCATGCCGCTCCATGCAACGCATTCATCGACTTCCTTCGTTTGCTCGGCTGCGTGAATGTGCACCGGCGCGTCGGCAGACCCCAGCCGCACGACTTCAGCCAATTCGTCCGCCGTGACCGCGCGCAGGCTGTGCGGTGCAATGCCGACGATGAACCGGCGTTCGGACGCGGCACCGTTCAACGTCGCGATCAAACGTGCGTAGCTGTCGACCGAATGCGCGAATCGCCGCTGATGATCCGTCATCGTGGCGCCGCCGAAGCCCGCGTGCGCGTAGAACACCGGCAACAGCGTAAGGCCGAGGCCCACCTCTTCCGCCGCGGCGACGATGCGCCACGCGAGCTCCGCGGGATCCGCATACGCTTTCCCTTGCGGATCGTGATGAACGTAGTGGAACTCGCCAACGGTCGCGTAGCCGGCCTTCGCCATTTCCAGATACGCCTGTGCCGCTATCGCGCCGAAGACATCCGCATCGACGCCGCGGATGAATGCGTACATCGCTTCGCGCCAAGTCCAAAACGAATCGTCACGCGAACGTGCCGCGTGTCCCGTGCGCCCGGCGAGGGCCCGCTGAAACGCATGCG
>DASPYC010000577.1:0-3535 GCA_035636955.1 Casimicrobiaceae bacterium | reverse complement strand
CGATTGCGAGTCGCCGTACGAGACCGACAGGATAGTGTTGACGCCGGCAGGACAATCCAAAGAGGACGAGGTCACACGAGGCCGACTCTCGCCGCAACAATTCTCGTCACAGATCCAAGGAGGCCGAGGCCCGGCGGCGCTCACAGGACCTCCACGCTTGCGGCATGCTCGACGGAGGTCATCTGGTGAATTTCAATAACCGAATCGCGTCAATTGCGTCTCGTCGTTGGCCCAACCGCGTTTCACTTTAACCCACACCTCGAGGTAGACGGTACCGCCGAAGACGCGTTCCATGTCCGCACGCGCTTGCGATGCGATCGCTTTCATCTGCGCACCCGCTGAGCCGAGCAGAATGGCGCGTTGGGTCGCCTTGTCAACGTAGATGGTGGCGTGAATCCGTCGCAGTTCACCGCGCTCCTCGAAACTTTCGATAGCGACGCTCGTAGCATAAGGAACTTCCTCGCCCAGCAGCCGGAAGATTTTTTCACGGATGAATTCGGCGGCCAAAAAGCGCTCGTCGCGGTCGGTCACATCCGATTCAGGATAGAGCGGCGGCGACAGCGGCAGCAGCTTCGCGATTTCGTCCTTGAGCTCGGCGAGCTGCGTGCCGCGTTCGGCGGAAATGGGCACGATCGCGGCGAAGTCGCGGAGCGCTGCAATTTCGGACAGCGCCGGCAAAAGCACGGCTTTGTCCTGCAACTGATCGATCTTGTTGACTGCGACGATGACCGCGACGCCGGGAGGAAGCAACGCAGCAACCGCGCGATCGGCACTCGTCAAATGCCGCGCGTCGACGACCCACACGACGACGTCGACGCCGCCGAAACTGTCGCGCACCGTACGGTTCAGCCGATCATTGAGCGGCGAGCGATTGCGCGTCTGGAAACCCGGCGTATCGACGAACGCGAACTGCCGTTCCGGCTCGCTCAAGATCCCGGTGATGCGGTAGCGCGTCGTTTGCGGCTTTTTCGATGTGATGCTGATTTTTTCGCCGACGAGCGCATTGACGAGCGTCGATTTTCCAACCGACGGACGTCCGACGATCGCAATGTGCCCTGCTCGATGCACGGTCACGTCGACCTCAACCATGTGCCGTACCGGACACGACGCGCGCGAACGCGGCGGCGGCGGCATTCTGTTCCGCAGCACGTCGACTCGATCCGCTGCCGTGCGTTGTCACCGATAGCGCCGGAATCCGGCAGTCGACCTCGAATTGCTGCGCGTGCGCGTCGCCTGTTGTCGCAACGACCGCATATTCGGGCACCGGATAGCGGCGCGCTTGCAACCATTCCTGCAAGCGCGTCTTCGGATCCTTGCCGAGCGTCGCCGGGTCCGCAGCGCGAAGCAGATCGGCGTAAATGCGGTCGATCGCTGCGCGTGCAGCCGGAAACCCGCCGTCGACAAACACGGCACCCAATACCGCCTCGAGCGTGTCGGCGATGATCGATGGCCGATCAGCGCCGCCGCTCTTCAACTCGCCATCGCCCAGCCGAATATGCGCACCGAGGCCCATCTGCCGGGCAAGCTGCGCGAGAGTATCGCGGTTTACGAGGCTCGCGCGCGCACGTGAGAGATCGCCTTCCTGCGTCGACGGAAACCGCTCGAACAGCGCCAGCGCAACGGCGCAATTCAGCACCGCATCGCCGACGAACTCGAGCCGTTCGTTGTGGGGGACGCCGAAGCTGCGGTGGGTGAGGGCCTCGCGCAGGAGGCCGGGCTCGCGAAATTCGTGACCGAGCCGTTCCGGCAATGTCATTCAGCGAAAGTCAGCGCGAGGCGGATGCGTCGAAATCCAGCAGGATGCTTGCGTTGCCGATCATCGGCAGTACGCGCTGCCACGAAGCCGTCGCGGTAATCGCACCACCCTGTCTCGATACTTGTACGTCGGCTGGACGCACCGATTCGATGTACCCGGCGCCAGACTTGCGATCGAATGCGCGGCGGATCTCGGCCAGGTTTCCGGTCGGGGCGTCCTCGAGCGCCGTTTGCAATGCTTTTTGCACGGCGAAGTACTCGATGTAAGCCGGCATGACGCGGAACCCGACGAGCGCGACGGTGATCACGACCGCGGCGACGAAAAGAAATCCTAGGATCGTAATGCCGCGCTCGCTACGCATCATCGGCTTGTCCCTTCGTGGCGTGCTCAATGGATTCCGCTTCCAACTCGCTTGAATGCGAGAGAAGCGATGTCGTCCCAATTGAACCAGATGAAAAATGCCTTGCCGCGGATGTGGTCGTCCGGCACGAAACCCCAATACCGGCTGTCGTCGCTGTTGTCGCGATTGTCACCCATCATCAAGTATTGACCGGCAGGCACCCGGCACGTAAAACCGCGCTCATTGTAGTCGCAATTGTCGCGGCCAGGAAAATTGCGGACATTCGGCGGATAGACCGGCGGCGCCTGTGTGTTGATGCCAATCGTATGCTCCTGCGCGCCGGCCGCGGCGTCCGTGCGCTCGAATGCGCGCTCGAGCGTATCGAAGCGAAGTCCCTCGAGATAGCTATAGGAGCCGTCGGCGCGCTGCGGCCACGGCTCGCCGTTGACGGTGAGCCGCTTGTCACGGTATTCGACGACGTCGCCGCCAACGCCGATCACTCGCTTGATGAAATCTTGCGTGGGATTGATCGGGTATCGGAAGACGACGACGTCGCCTCGCTTCGGGTCGCCCAACGGAATGATTTTCTTTTCGATGATCGGCAGCCGAATACCGTAGACAAATTTGTTGACGAGAATGAAGTCGCCAACCTCGAGCGTGGGCCGCATCGACGAAGATGGAATCTTGAACGGCTCAGCGAGGAACGATCGCAGCAGAAACACGATCAGCAAGACGGGAAAGAACGCCTTCGAGTATTCGACCCACGACGGCTCGCGCAACGCAGCCGATTCGACCTGTTCGCGTTGCGCGATCGCTGTCGACGATTCGGATGCCGGCACCGCCGCACGCTGGCGTTCGAAACTCGCGATCGCCACACGCGCACGCTCGCGCCGACGGCTTTCGAGCACGAGCTTGTCGACCAGCCAGGCGGCGCCTGTCACCGCAGTCAAGAGAAACAGAATCAGGGCAAAGTTCATCGGCAATGGGAATGTTGTTCGTATTGGGTGGGGCCAAACCGGCTCTCGCAAGCGCGCGGATTGTCGCACGCGTTAAAACCATCTGCGCAGCTCATCTGAACTGTTGAGCGCCGCGGGGCCGCCCCAAGGCGCGAATCGCTCCCCCTCTGGGGGCCGAGGGCATAGCGTAGCGGCCGAATTGGCCAGTGAGGCCGCAAGCGTGGGGGTTCATTTTTCGCCAACCTGGAGGATTGCCAGGAACGCCTCTTGCGGAATCTCGACGCTGCCGACCGCCTTCATTCGCTTCTTGCCCGCTTTCTGTTTCTCGAGCAGCTTTTTCTTGCGCGTCACATCGCCGCCGTAGCATTTTGCCAGCACGTTCTTGCGGAGTGCCTTGATCGTTTCGCGCGCGATGATCTGCGCACCAATCGACGACTGAATCGCTACGTCGAACATCTGCCGCGGAATCAGCGAGCGCATTTT
>DASPYC010000576.1:0-3033 GCA_035636955.1 Casimicrobiaceae bacterium | reverse complement strand
GACGAGCTTCTCCCCGACGTCGCGCGAAATCGCGCGGCGCGTCAGCAAATGCTCGGCACCGTAAATTTCGGGCGTCTCCGACAGGATCGCGGTTCCGCCGTGGCGCACCAGTAAGTCGACTGCGGCACCGAGCGCGGGATTCGCGGTGATACCCGAATAACCGTCGGATCCGCCACACTGCAGGCCGACCGTGATCTGCGATGCAGGCATCGGTTTGCGCTGCACTGCATTAGCGTGCGGTAGCATCTCATCGATCATGGCGATGCCGTGCGCGATCGTCTTCGCCGTTCCACCCGTATCCTGAATCGAGAATGTGCGAAGGAGCGGTCCTTCTTCGAGATGCTCGGCGCCGAATAGCGCACTGATCTGGTTCGCCTCGCAGCCAAGACCGATGACCAGGACGCCGGCAAAGTTCGCATGCCGCGCGTATCCGCCGAGCGTCCGCCGCAGGAGCTGCATGCCCTCGCCGTGTGTATCCATGCCGCACCCGGATCCATGCGTCAGCGCGACAACGCCGTCGACGCTCGGAAAGGCGGCAAGCGCCGCGCCGCGATAGTGGTCGGCGATGCCGCGCGCGACGGTCGCGGAGCAGTTGACCGTGGACAGAATGCCGATGTAGTTGCGGGTCGCGACGCGGCCGTCCGCTCGCACGATGCCGTCGAACGTCGCCGGCGGATCGGCGTACTGCGTGGGCTTTGCGTCGACGCCGATTGCATAGTCGCGATCAAACGCGCCCATCACCAGGTTGTGGAGATGGACGTGCTCACCGGGCGAAATGGGGCGGCTCGCAAACCCGATGATCTGGTTATAGCGCTTGACCGGCGCGCCCTTCGCAACCGCCCGCGTAGCGATCTTATGTCCGGGCGGCACGAGCCCCGCCACAGTGACTTTCTCGTCGATCAACGTTGTTCCGCCGACGAGCTGACTGCGCGCGATGACGACGTCGTCGTCGGGATGAAGCCGGATCGTGAGTGAGCTTCGTGTCAGCATGGCATTTCCTCGTCGATCACTGCGTAACGCTCGCGCGTGCGACGGCCCGCTCGTCGATCGCCGCAAAATCCCAATCGATGCCGAGCCCGGCCGATCCCGGCGGAACGGCGTACCCGTTTTCAATCGTCATCCGCGACGTCGTGATCGAATCGAGTTGCGGAATGTATTCGACCCATGCGCCGTTCGGCACTGCGGCGGTAAGCGACACGTGCAGTTCCATCAAGAAATGTGGACACACGGGCACGTTGAAGGTTTCGGCCAGATGCGCGACCTTGAGCCAAGGGGTGATGCCGCCGATGCGCGCACAATCCACCTGGACGATCGAACAGGCACCACGTTCAAGATACTCCCGGAAGTACGAGGGATGGTAGAGGGATTCGCCCACCGCGATCGGCATCGTCGCAGCGGCGGCAAGCTCGACATGGCCGCTCAGATCTTCGGCCGGCAGTGGCTCCTCGAGCCAGGCGAGCGAAAGATCTTGGTACGCGTGCGCACGCCGGCGCGCTTCGGCAACGGTGAATGCCTGATTGGCGTCAACCATCAGCTCGAAGCTCTCGCCGACGGCTGCGCGGACCGCCGCGAGCCGCGCGACGTCCTCGGCAATCGTCGCCTTGCCGATTTTCATCTTTGCCCCGCGAAATCCTTGCCCCTGCGCCGCAATCGCTTCGTCGACAAGTTGCTGTTGCGAATGATGCAGCCAGCCGCCTTCGGTCGTGTAGACCGGCACTTTCCGCTGCGCGCCGCCCGCGACTTTCCACAGCGGCTCGCGCGCGCGCCGACATTTGATATCCCATAGCGCGGTGTCGATCGCGGCGAGCGCAAGGCTCGTGATCGCGCCGACCGCCGTTGCATGTGTGTGGAAGAACAGGTCTTTCCAGATCGCCTCGATTTCGCTCGCATCGCGACCGATGAGCTTCGGCGCCAGATGGTCGCGCAGCAGCGCCACGACCGACGAGCCGCCGGTTCCGATCGTGTACGTGTAGCCGACGCCTTGCGCTCCGTCGCTGCAGGTGATGCGCACGAGCGGCGTTTCCTGCGTGACAAAAGACTGGATTGCGTCCGTTCGAACGACCTTCGGCGCGAGGTCGATTTGCCAGATTTCGACGCGTTCTATCGGTAAAGTCGCCATCGGCTTAGCGGTACATGAGCTTCGGCAACCAAAGCGAGATGATCGGAATATAGGTAATCAGGATCAGGCTGCCGAGCAGCGGCACGAGCCACGGCACGATGGCCATCGTCGTGCGTTCGAGCGACATTCGGGCGACGCGTGCAAGCACGAACAAAACCATTCCCATCGGAGGATGCAGGAGCCCGATCATCAGGTTCAGCACGACGATCAGGCCGAAATGCACCGGGTCGATGCCGAGTTGCAGGACCGCCGGCATCAGCACCGGAATCGCGATCAGGATCGCGGCCGTCGGCTCGAGGAAGCAGCCCACGAACAGCAGCAGCAGGTTGACCAGCAGCAGGAATACCCACGCCGAGCTCGTAAATCCGAGCACCCACGCCGTGACCATGTCCGTCACACGCGTCGCCGTGAGCAGCCAGCCGAAGATCGACGCGGCCGCAACGATGAACAGCACGGTCGCCGTGGTCTCGATAGTTTCCATCGACACCTTGACCAGCATCTTGAACGACAGCGTCTTGTACCAGAAGAGTCCGAGGAACAGCGCCCAGATCGACGCGGCAACCGCGCCCTCGGTCGGCGTGAAGATTCCCGTCGTCATGCCGCCGATCAGCAGCACCGGCGTCATGATCGGCAGCACCGCCTCGAACTTCCATTTCCAGTCGGCCGCGAACAGCGCCACCATCGCGATGCCGGTCGCGACGACCGCGTTGACCCCCGCCTCGACCGCGAGCCAGATGGTCAGCGGAAAGGCGATGACGATCGCGAGCTCCAGCGTCGCCTTGCCGACGCGGCTCCAGAGGAACTTGATGTCGGCGCCCCAGTTGTTCTTGTGTGCGAAATAGGCGACCGTCAGCATCATCAGTACGGTCATCACCAGTCCCGGGAGGATGCCCGCGAGGAATAGCTGCCCAATC
>DASPYC010000575.1:0-7119 GCA_035636955.1 Casimicrobiaceae bacterium | reverse complement strand
ACGGCGTTGTACGCGGCCGGTGTGGCGGACTCGATCCCGGATGGCATCCTGCGCGCACGCACGGCGATCGCGAGCGGCGCGGCGAGGCGCAAGCTCGATCAATTCGTCGCGCTGACGCAAAAACTGCCATCGAAGGCCATGTAGGTCATCGCCACGACGACTGTTCGCGCACGCACATGAGCAATCAGGACGATATCCTCGCGAAGATCCTGACGGCCAAGGCAGAGGAAGTCATTGCCGCGCAAGTCGGCCGGCCGTTTTCGACGGTCGATGCCGAAGCGCGCCTGACGCCGCCGCCGCGTGGATTCACTTGGGCGCTGCGGACGCGGGTTGCGCAAGACAAACCGGCGGTTATCGCGGAAATCAAGCGCGCAAGCCCGAGCCGCGGTGTCTTGCGCGAAGATTTTGACGCGGCCAGGATTGCCGCAGCGTACGAGCGCGGCGGCGCGACCTGCCTGTCGGTGCTGACCGATCGGACGTTTTTCCAAGGCGCGGCGGAGCATTTGGTCGAAGCGCGCATCGCCAGTGCGCTGCCCGCACTCCGCAAGGAATTCATCATCGATGAGTATCAGGTTGCCGAGTCGCGAGCACTCGGCGCCGACGCCATCCTGCTGATTGTCGCGGCGCTCGATGACGCGCGTCTCGCCGCACTGGAAAATTGCGCAATCGATTACCGAATGGACGTTCTGGTCGAAGTGCACGATGAAAACGAGCTCGAGCGCGCGCTCAAGCTCAAGACACCGCTCATCGGCATCAATAACCGCGATTTGCGAACGTTCAACGTTTCACTGCAAACGACGCTCGATCTGGCGGCAAAGGCGCCGCCGGATCGCGTCATCGTCACCGAAAGCGGTATCGTTGCGCAGCGCGACGTCGCGCAAATGCGCCGCCACGGCGTGAATGTGTTTCTGGTCGGCGAAGCTTTGATGCGCGCACCCGATCCGGGCGAGGCACTCAGCACGCTCTTCGGATAGCCACGCAGCGTTTGTTATGATGGCTGGCGCTATTGCGCACGCCATCACCGCCGCTCCTTAAGACACTCATCGATGTCGGCCATTGCCGCCGAGAACGTCAGCAAGCACTGGACGACCGCCGGCGGTCAAGTGCGCGCCGTCGACGCGATCTCGTTCGAATTCGATCCCGGGACGCTCAACGTCTTGCTTGGCCCGTCGGGCTGCGGAAAATCGACGACACTGCGGTTGATCGCCGGTTTGGAAACCGCCGACGAAGGACGCATCTTCATCGCCGGTCGCGATGTCACGCGGCTGCCGCCGGCGGCTCGGAACATCGCGATGGTGTTTCAAAGCTATGCGCTGTTTCCGCATTTGAGCGTCGCCGAAAACATCATCTTTGGATTGCGGGTGCGCAAAGTCGCACGTAGCGAGGCCGACGCGCGGCTCGCGCGCGTTGCCAATCTCCTCGGCCTCGCATCGCTGCTCGAGCGGAAGCCAGCGCAACTTTCCGGCGGGCAGCAACAGCGCGTCGCACTGGGTCGCGCGATCATCGCGCAGGCACCGGTATGCCTGATGGACGAGCCGCTGTCGAACCTCGACGCGCAGCTTCGCGCCGAAATGCGCCAGGAGATCCGCGGACTGCAACGCAAGCTCGACATCGCGATGGTCTATGTGACGCACGATCAGGTGGAGGCGATGTCGATGGCCGATCGCGTCGTGCTGCTGTCGGCCGGGAAGGTCGAGCAGACGGGAACACCGGTCGCGTTGTACGAGACGCCCGCCAACGTTTTCGTCGCGCGGTTTATCGGGACGCCGCCGATGAACTTGCTGCGGCTCGAGGCGTTGGGTAGCGGCGCCGTCATTGCCGGAACCGACGGCCCCGCATTTTTTTCCGTTGACCACGCGAACGCCATGCTGGGCGTGCGCCCCGAGCACATCGAGATCGGATTCGAGCGGGGTGTGCGCGCGGGCGTCGAGAGCGTCGAATACCTGGGCGGCGATTCGCTCGTCGTGTGTCGAGTCGGGACCGAACGCGTCGCCGTTCGTAGCGCAGGCAGCGTCGGCCTATCGCCCGGGGAGTCAACGTGGCTCGGGTGGGCGCCGGGTGCGCAACACTACTTCGATACGAGCGGCAATCGTCGCGAAGCGCGTGATCGTCAAACGACGGCAACGATGTTCGCTTAGTTTTACTTTGGCGTGTTGGCAGATAAGGGAGGGATTATGAGGTTACACGGATTTCAACATCTGATTTTCGGCGTCGCGGCTGCGCTCGTTTCAGTAATGGCGGCGGCGCAGACGCCCGTCGAGGTGTCGTTCTTTTATCCGGTCGCAGTCGGCGGGCCGATCACGAAGGTCGTCGATAACTACGCTGCCGATTTCGAGAAGGAGAACCCCAACATTAAGGTGAAGCCGATCTATACGGGGACCTATCAGGATTCGATCACCAAGGCACTCACCGCAGTGAAAAGCGGCGAGCCACCGGTGACATCGATCTTGCTGTCGAGCGACATGTACACGCTGATCGACGAGGACGCGATCGTTCCCTTCGACGATCTGGTGAAGACGCCGGAAGACAAGGCGTGGCTCGCGAGTTTTTACCCCGGCTTCATGGAAAACAGCCAGACCGGCGGCAAGACGTGGGGCATTCCGTTCCAGCGCTCGACCATCGTGCTCTATTACAACAAGGAAGCGTTCAAGGAAGCCGGGCTCGATCCCAACAAGGCGCCGGCGAACTGGAAGGAAATGGTCGACGATGCGCAGAAGCTCACCAAACGCGATGCGTCCGGCCGGGTGACGCAATGGGGCGTGCAGATTCCCTCGTCAGGGTTTCCGTATTGGCTGTTCCAAGCCCTCGCGATCGAGAACGGCGTCAACTTGATGAACGCGGCCGGGACCGAAACCTACTACGACAAGCCCGCGGTGATCGAAGCCTTGCAGTACTGGGTCGATCTCGTGAAGAAGTACAAGGTGCATCCGGAGGGCATCGTCGATTGGGGGACGACGCCGAAGGACTTCTTCGAGCGCAAGGCCGCGATGGTGTGGACGACGACCGGCAACCTGACCAACGTGCGCAGTAACGCGAAGTTCGACTTCGGTGTCGCGATGCTCCCGGCAAGCAAGGAGCGCGGCAGTCCCACCGGCGGAGGAAATTTCTATCTCTTCAAGAAATCGACGCCGGCGCAACGCGAAGCGGCTTTCAAGTTCATCAAATGGGTGACGACGCCGCAACGCGCTGCGCAATGGGGTATCGATACGGGCTACGTCGCGGTGCGCGCCGATGCGTGGGAGACACCCGCGATGAAGCAATACGTTACGGGATTTCCTCCAGCGGCCGTGGCACGCGATCAGTTGCCGTATGCGAAGGCGGAGCTCTCGACGCATGACAACCAGCGCGTGACCAAGGCGTTGAACGATGGATTGCAGGCCGCGCTCACCGGCACGAAGACGCCGGAGCAGGCGCTGAAGGACGCGCAGCGCGAGGCCGAAAGATTGCTGCGGTCGTATAAGTAACACGTCCGCGCAAAGTTCCGCGATCCGCTGCCGCGGCTCGCACGATACTTTGCGCGGGATCGATTTAGCGCGAAAGCTCGGGGCGGCCCTTCGCTTTTCGCGTCGTGGAAAGGCAACGAAGCGTGACGCGCACGAAAGAGTGGCTCTATGGCTGGCTGCTGTTGCTGCCGGCGATGGCGCTGCTCGTTCTGTTTACGCACTATCCCGCGGTCGCGAATCTGTGGCACAGCTTCTATTCGACACCGCGCGGCAGTCGGTCGGCGGCTTTCGTAGGACTCGATCACTATCGCCAGCTCGCGGAGGATCCGATCTTCTGGCAGGCGCTCTCGAACAACCTGTGGTACGCGCTCGGCACGATTCCGCTGTCGATCGCGCTCGCGCTGATGATGGCCGCATGGGTCAACGGCCACATCGCGGGACGCGGCCTGCTGCGTCTCGCCTATTTCACGCCGACGATACTCCCGATGATCGCCGTCGCGAACATCTGGCTTTTCTTCTACACGCCTGAGTATGGCTTGCTCGAGCAATTCCTCCGCCTGTTCGGCCTCCCCACCCACAACTGGCTCGGCAGCCAATCGACGGCGCTGCCCGCGATGATGGTCGTTGCCGTGTGGAAGGAAGCCGGCTTCTTCATGATCTTCTACCTCGCGGCGCTCCAGTCGATGTCGCCGCATCTTGCCGAGGCGGCGGCGATCGAAGGCGCGTCGCGCTGGTACTTCTTTCGCCGTGTGACGTTTCCGCTGTTGATGCCGACAACGCTGTTCGTGCTGGTCAACGCGGTGATCAACGCGTTCCGGCTTGTCGATCACGTGGTTGTGATGACGCGCGGCGGACCCGACAACGCGACCGCGCTTTTGCTCTATTACATCTATGAAATCGGCTTTCGCTTCTGGGACAGCGCGTACGCCGCCGCGTTGACGATGGTATTGCTTGCGTTGCTCGGAACGGCCGCGTTGGCGCAATTCCTGTTTCTCGAGCGTCGGACGCATTATCAATGAGCGCTATCCCCATCGACGCGCCGCCGGTTCTCCGTGTCGACATCGCTTCGTCGCAATCGGCGCCCGGCTCGATCAATGTGCTCGAGACGGCAGCGGCGTGGCTTCTCGGAATTCTATGGGTGTTGCCGTTGGTTTACGCAATTTGGACAGCATTCCACGCGCCTGAATATTCGACTCGATTCGTGTTGGCCGCCCCGTGGACGCTTGCCAACTTCGTCAATGCCTGGGATGCCGCGCCGTTCGCGCGATATTTTCTCAACACTGTCATGCTTGTCACGATGGTGTTGGTCGCGCAGCTCGTGCTCGTCACGCTCGCCGCATACGCGTTCGCGCGCTTCCGCTTTCCAGGTCGCGGCGTACTCTTTGCGCTCGTACTTGTTCAGCTGATGATCATGCCCGATGTGCTGATCGTCGAAAATTATCGGACGATGACGGTACTCGGTCTCAAAGACACAATTCTCGCAATCGGTTTGCCGTACATGGCGAGCGCCTTCGGCATCTTCCTGCTGCGGCAGACGTTCAAGACGGTGCCGCGCGAGTTGGACGAGGCCGCGCGCATCGAAGGCTGCTCGCCGCTGCAGACACTGTGGAAAGTCTATGTGCCCCTCGCGCGGCCGACGTATCTCGCCTACGCGCTTGTCTCGGTGTCGTATCACTGGAACAATTTCCTCTGGCCGCTGATCATCACCAATTCGGTCGAGTCGCGTCCCGTGACGGTCGGGCTGCAGGTGTTTTCAGCCACCGACCAAGGGATCGATTGGTCGATCATCACGGCGGCCACGCTGCTATCGACCGGGCCGCTGTTGATTGCGTTTCTTCTGTTCCAGCGTCAGTTCGTTCAATCATTCATGCGAGCGGGAATCCGATGAAGGTGATGACCTGGAACGTCCAGTGGTGCCGCGGCGTCGATCAGAAAGTCGATCCCGCCCGCATCGCCGCCGAAGCAAAGCGCATCGCCGATTTCGACGTGTTATGCCTGCAGGAGATCGCCGACAACTTTGCCGACCCCGATCTCGGCGGCAGCGCGGGCGAAGACCAATTTGCGCTGCTCCCGACGCTTCTGCCCGGGTATACGGCCATACCAGGCATCGCCGTCGACCAACCGGCAAAAAATGGCCGCCGCCGCCGCTTCGGAAACATGATCCTGTCGCGCTATCCGGTGAAACAGGTTTATCGGCATCTGCTGCCGTTTCCATGCGATCCAGGCGTTCCGGGAATGCCGCGCATTGCGCTCGAAGCCGTCGTTTCGGCGCCGCTCGGCGACGTACGCGTCATTACGACACACCTCGAATACTATTCAGCGCTGCAGCGCATGGCGCAGGTCGAGGCGCTCCGCACGATTTACGCCGAAGGCCACGCCCACGCGCGCGACGGCCGCGTCACGATGGATGACGGGAGTCCGTTCCAAACATTTGTTCGTCCCCAGTGGACCGTCATCACCGGCGACTTCAATTTCGAGCCGGATGCGCCGGAGCACCCGCGGATGCTTGCCCGCTTCGGCGATGGCACGCCACCGCTTTTTGATGCGTGGCACGTCGCGCACCCCGGAACAGCTCATCCGTCGACGTTCTGCATCTACCAGAAGACGGATGCCAGCGGCGACGAGCTGCATTGCGACTTCATCTTCATCGGCGGCGGTCTCGAGCGCCGCGTACTCGACCTGCGCGTCGACCAGCAGACGCAGGCTTCCGATCACCAGCCCGTTGTTGTTACGCTCGATCTGTAGTCGCGCCCGGCCGGGCGGCTACAATGCAAGGTCGCGCGAACGGCATTTTCTCTCGCCGCCCAGTCAAAACTAAGGCTTTGAATCCCCTGTCCGCTCCCGACGCAGCACTCGTTTTTACCGGCGAACGTTTTACGCCGGAAAGTCGCGGCGCGATCTGGTACGAGCACTGGCATCGCTACTGTGTGGCTGCGAGCCTGACGAACGGCCGCAGGGTGCTCGATGCAGCGTGCGGCGAAGGCTACGGAAGCGCGCTCCTGGCGCGCCAAGCCGCCGCGGTGGTCGGCGTTGATACCGGCGCCGAGGCGATTGCGCATGCGAAGTCGCGTTATCGGCAGGCGAATCTGACGTATATCCAGGCATCGGTGACGGCGCTACCACTGGCGCCCGCGAGCGTCGACCTGATCGTGTCTTTCGAAACGATCGAGCATCTTGCCGAGCAGCGCGAAATGCTTGCCGAGTTTCGCCGCGTGCTTGCGCCGGGCGGTGTGCTCATCCTGTCGTCACCCAATCGGCCCGTGTACAACGAATCCGGCGACGTCGCCAACGCCTTTCACGTGCGCGAGCTCGATCGCGAAGAGCTCAAGACGCTGCTCGACGACCCGTTTCCTAATCAATCCTGGTACGCGCAGCGCGTGCTCGCGCATTCGTTGTTGTGGAGCGATCGCGGGTCTGCCGACGGCGTGGCGTTCGATGTCTTGACGGACGATGGACCATCACGCGCAGTATCGCCGGCGGCGCCGATGTATTTTGTCGTCGTGTGCGCTGCCGCCGGTATTTTCCTGCCGGAGCTGCCGGCCCTTTCGCTCTTCGACGACGGCGCGCTCTCGCTGTGGCGCGAATTTGCGCGTGTCGCAGGGCGGGAGCGTCGATTGACATGGGACGAGCTCGACGCGCGCAAGATTGCCGAGGATCGGCTTCGCGAATTGGTCGA
>DASPYC010000574.1:0-4560 GCA_035636955.1 Casimicrobiaceae bacterium | reverse complement strand
GCCGACCATTCCCGCGGTGCCCGGAATCGAGACGGGAACGACACCGGCCAAAAGATCGGTCGTCGCTTGTCCGCTGCCGCGGTACGGAACGTGATTCAGCTGCATGCCGGTCATAGACGCGAGGAGCGCCATGAACAGATGTTGCCCGCTGCCGTTGCCCGACGATGCGTAGTCGACTTTGCCGGGCCGCTCTTTGACGTACGCGATGAATTCCGCCAGCGTACGCACGGGTAGCGAAGGATGCACGACAACCACCCCGGGCTCGCGTCCGACAAGGGCGATGGGCGCGAAGTCGTCGATCGGATCGAACGAAAGTGAGCGATAGAGCGACGCGCTGATCGCGTTAGTTTGCGATGCAAGCAGCAGCGTATAACCGTCAGGCGCGGCCTTGGCGACAATCTCGCTGCCGATCATTGCGCCTGCGCCCGGCTTGTTCTCGACAACGACCTGCTGCCCGAGCCGTTTCGACAGGTCTTGCGCGATGACGCGCATCGGACCGTCGACGGCGCCGCCGGGAGAAAACGGAACGATGACGCGCACCGGCCGTGTGGGGTAGTCCTGTGCCTGCAGCGCATGGCAGCACAGCAGGGCGGCGACGGCGACCGCAAAGCGGAAATGGATCATGGCCGCGTGAGATTTGCGAGCTCGCGCACGTTCATTGCGTCGACGACGGTGCGGCAGGCGCCGATCAATTCAGCCGCCCGTTCGGCGCCGAGCACTGGATCGACGAGCCCGTGAAATTTGCGGGCGAGATCGGAGTCGCTCATCGGCCGTTCCAGGCTGCCGATTACATGCTCGACGAACACGTGCAGTCGCCGGCCGTCGCTGCAGTGGACCGTCACGTCGGCGGCGTCTTCGGCAATGTCGCCGCCGATGGTGGCCGCGATCCGTTCGCGCAATGCGACAACGTCGGGACGCGCGACGACAGCATCGGAAAACTCGCTTTCGCCCGCTTGCCCGAAAATGATCGCAGCCGCGCACGCGTGATAGACGCTGAACTTGCCTTCGAGTCCGTTGCCCGGTGCTTTTTTGCCGGTCAACTCCAGCACCAGCGGGTGCACCCGCAACTCGACGCGCTCGATGTCCTGCGCATGCACACGATGCGTTTGCGCAATCTGTACGCAACCATCGATGCTCGGATGAATGACGACGCCGCAGGCGAACGGTTTGTATGTGTTGTACGCGATTTCGAAATCCTTTCCCAGACGGTCGACGATCGAGTCCCATTTCCACTGCGTTGAATATGTCTGCAGGAGGCCGCGAGGCGCCTCGAGTGCGCGATTCGATGCCGTGTAACCGTGGCGGGCGAGAAGCGCGGCCATCAATCCGACGCGTGCCGCCGCACCGGGATGCAAGGCTTTGGTCATCGAGCCGAATTGCTCGCGGACGCCGGTCGGTTGCGACGCTGCAATACCGAGCGCCATCGTCGTTTGCTCGACGTCAAGGCGCAACAAGCGCGCGCAAGCCGCGGCTGCGCCAAGCATTCCGGTCGAGCCGGTGATGTGCCAGCCGCGATCGTAATGCGCCGGATAGATCGCGTTGCCGATGTGGCAGGCGACGTCCGCGCCGAGGACGACCGCGTCGACGAACTGGCGCCCGGTTGCGCCGGACTGTTCGGCGAGCGCGAATGCGGCGGACACGACCGGTCCGCCCGGATGAATGATCGTCTTCAAATGCGTGTCGTCGAAGTCGAACGTATGCGAGGTGATGCCGTTGATGAGCGCTGCGCTCGCAATGTCGACGCGCTCGCGGCGTCCGAGGATCGTTGCTTGTGGAGAAGGGGCGAGCTCCGACACCGCTGCCATGGCCGCCTCGGCCGCCGGATGATGCGAAGCGCCAATCGCGCAGCCGATCCAGTTCAAGACCGTGCGCTGCGCCTCATGATCGATGCCATCGTTCCATCCGCGCGACGGATGCGTCGCGACGAATTCGGCGAGCGTGCGCGTGATCGGCGGTGCGCTCGTGTCAACGGTCATTGGCGCTGTCATCCTCGAGCAATCAATCGGTAATCTGAATACCGCGCTCTTTGGCGAGGTTCGACCAGCGCGACACGTCGTCGCGAATGTAGCGGCCGAATTGCTCCGGCGTCATCGGCATCGGCTCGAGTGCCTCGCTCGAAAGGCGCTCGCGAAAATCGGGGCTGGCGAGCATTCGATTGATCTCGTCGTTCAAACGCGTGACGATGGGTGAGGGCAAATTGGCGGGCCCCACGATCCCGTACCACTGCACGCCATCGAAACCGGCGAAGCCGAGCTCATCGAATGTCGGCACATCGGGAACGAGCGGATGACGCTTGTTGCCCGTCACCGCCAGCGGCTTCACTTTGCCGGCTTTGATATGCGGTAACGCGGCGGCGAGTCCTGGAAGCATCGCCTGGGTCTGGCCGCCGAGAATGTCGGCGAATGCCGGACCGATGCCGCGATAGGGCACGTGCACGATATCCAATCCAGCAGTGACTTTGAGTTGCTCCGTCGCGAGATGCGTCAGCGTTCCAGGGCCCGAAGAGCCGTACGACAGCTTGCCCGGGTTGGCTTTTGCATACGCGATGAAGTCGCGCAATGTAGCGGCGGGCACGGAAGGCGGAACGACCAGAACGTTTGGCGTTCCACCGACCATCGCGACCGGCGTGAAGTCTTTAATCGCGTCGTAAGGCAACTTGCGGACCGCCGGGTTCGTGCCGTGCGTTCCGACGTATCCGACCATCAACGTGTAGCCGTCGGGCGCCGCACGGGCGGTCGCCTGCGACCCCACGACCCCGCCGCCACCGCTTTGGTTTTCGACGACGACGGGCTGGCCGAGTGCTTTCGAAAGTCCGTCACCGGTCTGGCGCGCGACAAGATCGACACCGCCGCCCGGTTGCACCGGTGCGATGATTTTGATCGGCTTGTTCGGGTACGTTGCTTGTGCGCCGGCGTGAAGCGAGGTTATGGCGACGCCAAGCGCGGCCATGCTGACCGTCACGACAAGCTTGAAACTCATCCGCGATCTCCTGTCATCCCGCGCAATCATTATGCCCAATTCACCGACGCTCAAGGCATGGTCAGACGCAGCGTCGCCGTGACGGGATTATGGTCGGACGATTTGACCGCAATCGCGGCGGCCTGAACGACGTCGAGTCCACGAATCAGCATATGGTCGAGCTGGTGACCGAGAAACAACGACCGCAGATCCTCGGCGAACGGAATTGCCGTGATGTGGAGCGCGGCGGCGGCATCGAGCACGACGGCGAGCCGCCCATCGGTCCACGTATTGAAATCGCCGGCGAAGATGATCGGCCCATCGTGGTTGCGAAGCGCCGTTACCAGGGCATCAAATTGCTCTCGGTAGACGCCGAGTGAAAGCGCAAAGTTGACCGCATGGACATTAACGACGGCGAGCGTTTGCGGCGTCCCCTTGAGCGCGAACCAAGTGATGGTCGCGGACTTGGGAATGCGCAACCACGGTTCGACGATGAGCTCCGTGCAGCTGGTGATCGGCAGTACACGCGCCGCGGTGAGAACACCGACGTCGGTGTCTTGATAGAGAAACGAGCTCGCCATCGTGAAGCGGAGATTGTGAGAATCCAGCAGATCGAGCAACGCCGGCGAAAGCACGGCTTCCTGCAGCAGGACCAGATCGTTTGCCGCCGAGAATTGCGCGAGATCGCGCTCCCAACCGGCATCGCCTTCTTTGTGAATATTCCAGGTGAGTACATGCAGGGCCAGCGGATCGAGCGCCTGAAGGGAAGCGACATCGCGCGCCGGCTTGATCGCGGTGGCGTTGGCGCTGCACGGTATCGAGCGCACGACAAGGCTGCCGTCGGCGTTCTGGACGACCGCACGAGGTAGCGTCGTCAGGACAACGCATGACGACAACAGCGCCGCGAAGACGACATACGACGTGCGCGCGAGAGCGCTTCGGCCGCGCGCGTCGTCCGGCTCGCTCATTCAGCGATCGCTCTCGATTTGCGCCAAACGGTTGCAAGCCACGGCTGCTGCTCACGCGGCAACCCGGCAGGTCGGTAGTAATGCTCGAGCTCGATGAAACCCGCTTGCGTCATGAAGCTGCGCCACGACTCAAGCGAATGGAAGACGCCGTAGCGATTGCGTTGCCAGCCTTCTTCGTCGTTGCCGCGAGGATTCGAGCTCATCAGTACACCGTCCGTCTTCAACGTCGCGTGAAGGTGGACCAATACGCGCGGAAGCTCTTGACGCGGAATGTGGAACAGCGCAGCGTTCGCAAACACGCCGTCGAAATGGTCGGGCGGCAGCGAGAGATTTAGGAAGTCCTGCCGCCACACTTCGCAGCCGGTCTCCTCGCGTGCCATCGCGACGAAGCGCTCGGAACCATCGAGGCCGATCGGACGGTGCCTGAGTGCTTTCAACGTCTTCAAGTCGCGACCCGGACCGCAACCGAAGTCGAGGAGCACGAATGGCGGCGCGCCGCGAATGTGCGTCAAGAGGGCCGTGATGTTCTGGCCGACATCATGATGCTGTGTCCCCTCGCGAAACGCGTCGGCGCCGCGGTTGTAGTCCGCGAGCGTACGCGCGGCGATTGCTTCGAGTTCGGTCTCGCCCAAAC
>DASPYC010000573.1:0-3693 GCA_035636955.1 Casimicrobiaceae bacterium | reverse complement strand
GCGCTCGCCGCCGATCCGGTCCTGTTGCTGCTCGACGAGCCCGCGGCTGGGTTGCGCTACCGAGAGAAGCAGGAGCTCGCGCAATTGCTGCGGTCGCTCAAAGAACAAGGAATGACGATCCTGCTCGTCGAGCACGACATGGACTTCGTAATGGGCATCACCGATCGGCTCGTGGTCATGGATTTCGGCGAAAAGCTCGCCGAAGGAATGCCGGCGGAGATTCAGCGCAATCCCGTTGTGCTGGAGGCTTATCTCGGTGGCGTATGACGACCCCTACGCTTGCAGCTGTCGCCGCTGCGCGACCCCTCGAGGGGGAGTAATTCTCGCCTTGGGACGGCCCTGCGGCGCTCATCCATGTCACGAGACGTTATCGAGATGAGCGCGCTACTTCAGGTTCGCCGCTTGTCGGTTGGCTACGGCAAAGTCGAGGCTGTGCATGGCGTTTCGCTAGATGTGCGCGAGGGAAACATCGTTACGGTGATCGGCCCGAATGGTGCCGGCAAGACCACGCTCCTGTCGGCCATCATCGGAATCCTTCCATCACGAGGCGACATCGATTACGACGGCGCTTCACTCACGACGTTGACGGTCGAAGAACGCGTGGCGGCTGGTCTCGTTCTCGTTCCCGAAAAGCGCGAGCTGTTCGCCAGCATGACGGTGGGCGAGAATCTCGAGCTCGGCGCATTCACGCGCCGCCGCTCACACGATGCGATGTCGGCGTTGACCGATGTCTACCAGCGTTTTCCGCGCCTCTCGGAGCGTAAGACACAACTCGCGGCTACGCTATCCGGCGGCGAACGACAGATGCTGGCGCTCGGGCGCGCATTGATGGCGCGGCCGAAGCTGTTGATGCTCGACGAGCCTTCGCTCGGGCTCGCGCCGCTCATTGTCCGCGAGATATTCAGCATCATCGCGGGACTCAAGTCGGCCGGTGTAGCGATTTTGCTGGTCGAGCAGAATGCGCGTGCCGCATTGCAAGTGGCCGATTATGGCTATGTGCTCGAAACGGGCGAGGTCGCGCTGGAGGGGCCGGCCGCCGATCTTGCATCCAACCCGCGCGTTGTCGATACGTATCTCGGCGGCAGTGTGCCGGCAAGCGCATAATCCGGTGTTGAAGACGAGCTCAATCGCCCGAACATTGCAAACATGACCGATCTATCGCTGCCACCCATTTCTGCCGCGCTGCTTGCCGACGCCGACCGTCTGCTTCTCGCTCCTTCCGATCTCGATCACGAGAAGCTGTCGACGATCCTCGCCACGATCCACGCGCACGACGTCGACTTCGCCGACCTCTATTTTCAACATGCTCGCTTCGAGAGCTGGAACCTCGAGGAAGGCATCGTGAAATCAGGATCATTCAATATCGATCGCGGCGTTGGCGTGCGTGCGGTTGCCGGGGACAAGCAGGCGTACGCGTATTCGGACGATATCTCGCTTGCTGCGCTGGAAGAAGCGGCTGCGGCGGTGCGCGCGATTGGCCGCCAAGGTCAATCGACCTCGACGCCGCTCGGCCGCCGAGGCACGACGCGCAATCTCTATCCGTTCGATGATCCGGTCATCGGCCTGCCGGATGGCGCCAAGGTGGCGCTGCTGACCGAGCTCGAAGGCAAGGCGCGCCAGCGCGATCCGCGCGTCGTCCAAGTCATGGCGTCGCTCACCGGTGAACATGAAACGGTGCTGATCGCCCGAAGCGACGGTCTGATCGCTGCGGACGTGCGGCCGCTCGTGCGCATTTCGCTCACCGTGATCGTCGAAGAGAACGGACGTCGCGAGCAGGGTTTTGCGGGCGGGGGCGGGCGCTTTCGGTACGACTATTTCGACAATGCGAAGCTCGACGAATATGCAGGTCAGGCGGTCGAGCAGGCGCTCATCAATCTCCGCGCGCGAGCGGCGCCGGCAGGGACAATGACGGTGGTGCTCGGAAATGGGTGGCCGGGCATCCTTTTACACGAAGCAATCGGACATGGGCTCGAGGGTGACTTCAACCGCAAGGAGACGAGCACTTTCTCAGGCCGCGTCGGCGAGCGCGTTGCGGCACCGGGAATCACTGTCGTCGATGATGGAACGCTCGATCATCGACGCGGTTCGCTCAATCTCGATGATGAGGGACATCCGACCCAGCGCACGGTGTTGATCGAAGACGGCATCCTGCGCGGTTACATGCAAGACCGGATGAATGCCCAGTTGATGGGGGTCGGCTTCACCGGCAACGGACGCCGCGAATCGTTCGCCCATTTGCCGATGCCGCGGATGACCAACACGATGATGCTCGCGGGCCAGCACGATCCGAAGGAGATCATCGCTTCGGTAAAGAACGGTCTCTACGCAGTGAACTTCGGTGGCGGCCAGGTCGATATCACGAGCGGCAAATTCGTGTTTTCCGCGGCCGAGGCGTGGATGATCGAGGACGGAAAGATCACATATCCGGTAAAAGGCGCGACGCTTATCGGCAATGGCCCCGACGCGTTGACGAAGGTATCAATGGTCGGCACCGATCTCGCGCTGGATTCGGGAATCGGCACATGCGGCAAGGATGGGCAAAGCGTGCCGGTCGGCGTCGGTCAACCGACGTTGCGTATCGATGGATTGACGGTTGGCGGAACAGGTTGAACGGCCGCTATTTGCGCGTCAGTATTTTTTCGGGATCACCGCCGCGGCGCCGGCGCCTGGAATGGTGAACGCCGCACTTCCGGCCGGCGCGGCGTAACGAATCGCCAGCTTCCAATCATTAGCGGCCGTCGCACGCCAAACGTCCACGATGAAAATCGCGGTTTGCCCGCGACCCTGCACGAAGCTGACGATCGCAGCGCTGTTCACATCATGAACTGCCATCCCTGTCACGTCGTCGCCGGGATTGCGTACGCGCATCATCTCGGTTAACCACTCGGCGCGGGGGACCGGGTTTGCCGGCGTCGCGCCGGTGCGCATTTCGAAATCGTCGGTCAACAAACGCTCGACCGCTGAGGCGTCTCCCGCGCGAATTGCGGCAGCCATCGCCGCCTCTTGTTCGGTGAAAAGCTTGACGAGACGAGTGACCGTCGGCACGCGTCCGCCGGTGGGGCGTTCGTCCGCCGCCGAAACACACGCGGTCCAGGTAAGCATTGCGACGCATATCCACGCGAACGCGCGTTTGATCGAGGCTTTCATCGCGTCATGATAAACAAAAGCCCGGTGCGCCGCGAGCGGCGACCGGGCTCAAGGTCCTTCGCCTATCTCAATACGACTTCGCGCAATAGCCGTTGCCGGCGTTGACCCAGTTTTGCTGAATCAGGTAAGGGAGTCCTCCCAAAGTCATGTTGTATTTCGAACCGTTCGACGCCGTCAATGTGGTGCCGAACGTCCACGCGCATTTATCCGCATTTTCCTGGCCGCGCCCGTCGTACCAGGCATTGAGGTCCGGATCGGTCACCGCCTCCTCGAGCTCGTGGGAAATGATGCTCGCCATGCCGTCGGCGCCCGCATTGCCGTTGGGTCCCGTCGGTTGCGCTGCGCACGCGCTCGGACAGCGGTCGGGATTACCGATGAATGAATATTTGATATCGGAGCCGCCGATTGTGCCGTGCGTGTGCCATCCGCAATACTGTGTGCAGAAGCCTGATGATTCGTTGACATCGCCGGACGTGAGCACGAAATAGACGCCATTGGTGTCCGTCGGCAGTCTCTTGGACGTAATTGCACTTGAGACCACCGCTT
>DASPYC010000572.1:0-2994 GCA_035636955.1 Casimicrobiaceae bacterium | reverse complement strand
AGCGACGGGTAACCCTGTTCACCGAACGTCCGCACGTCGGGCAAAACCGTCGATCGTTTTGCACCCGACGTCGCCAAAATGCGAATTTTTCCCGCTCGGTGAAGCGCGATGAAGTCCGAGACGACACCAATCCCGGCAGCGAGTTGGCCACGCATGAGGTCGGTTTCAAGCGGCGCGATGCCATTGTAAGGGACATGATCGAGCTCGATGCCGCCTGTTTTCGCGAGCATCATCCCGAGCAACTGCGGCAAGCTGCCGATCGCGATAGCACCGAAGGTCGCCTTTGACCGATGTTCCTTCGCCCACGCGACAAATTCGCGCACGCTGCGTGCGGGATGATCCGACATTACCGCGAGCGCGAATTCATACGTTGCCAACTGAGCGACAGGCACAAGGTCCCGCGACCAGTCGTAGCTCAAATTCTTGAACACAAGAGGAGCAACGACGGGAACCGTAATAGGTGCCAGCAAAAGCGTTGCCCCGTCCGGCTTGGCGTTTCGCAGCGCATCCACGGCGATTCGGCCGGTGGCGCCCGGTTTGTTTTCGACGATCACGGGCCGCGTGAGCTCGTTGCTCAAGCGGTCGGCGATAAGGCGCGCAACGTAATCCGACGTGCCGCCGGCAGGGACGGGCACGAGAATGTGTAGCGCGGGCGCGTCATTTACCTGCGCAGGCGTCGCCGCGGGCCAGACTGTCACAATTGCGGCGATAGACCGCTGGCATAATGTAGGAAGAAACCGCACGCTAGATTAGGGGTTTGTCCGACATGGCGCGGAGGATAACTGTTTTTCGGTTCGCTCAATGAATAAAGCGAATATTCAAACCGTTTTGAAGCAGACCGATCCGACTCGCGCGTTCGAGCAGATGCTCGCCGAGTTGTCGGCGCGTTTCATCAACCTCCCCGCGCCGGAAGTTGATAACGCCATCAACAATGCGCTGCGGCGCATCGCCCAAATGCTCGGGTGCGACCGCAGCCAGTTGATCAGGCTTTCTGCGCAGGGCGACGACGCGCGGGTCACCCACTCGGGCGCCGTCGGCGACATACCGGCGGTGCCGGTGAAGTCAGTTTCGCAGCTCTATCCGTGGGTGCTCCGACGCCTGCGACAAGGCCAGCCGGTTGTCATTTCCAACGTCGATGCGATGCCGACGGAGGCCATCGTGGATCAGGCGTCGTTCAGGCGGGCAGGCACGCGTGCGAACCTGAGCATGCCGCTGCGAGTCGCCGGACTTGTCGAAGGCGTTATCACGTTCGGTTGCCTTCGCGCGACTCGCGACTGGTCCGAGGACGTCGTCGCCCGGATCAGCGTGCTGGCCGAGGTATTTGCCAATGCCCTCGCCCACAAGCGCGCGAAGGAAGAGCTCGATGATGCGATACGGTTCGAGCGGCTGATGTCCAGAATATTGACCGCACTGCTGCTGGCTGGACGGCCCGAGCGCGATTGTGTCATTGACGCAGGTCTACGCGACGTAGCGCAAGCGTTCGGCGCGGAACGCGCGACACTGTGGAAGCGCATCGGCAACAGCGACGAGTTCATCAAAACGCACCGCTGGTTGGCCGATGGTGTGCCGAACCCACCCGAAACGATAGGTGGCGGCGTGATCCCTTGGATGCGTGCGCGACTCATCGCGGGCGAGATCGTCCGCTTCACGCGGCATGCCGAACTCCCGTCCGACGCTCATGCCGACTTGACGACGCTCTGCGAGCTGGGCATCCACGACGGCGTAATCGTCCCGCTCGCGGTATCAGGCAACGTGGTCGGAGCGCTTTCGTTCGCCAACTCGCGCGTCGATCGACCCTGGCCCGACGCGTTGATATCCCGCGTGACGCTGCTGGGCGAAGTGTTCGCGAGTCTGCTTGCCCGAGAAGCGTCGGAGCGCCGCGAACGGGACGCGCAGACGCAAGCCGCACACGCGGCGCGAATCGGCACGATGGGCATGCTTGCCGCATCGCTTGTGCATGAAATCACGCAACCTCTCGCCGCCAGTCTTGCAAATGCCGAAACCGCGGCGGAGTTGCTCGCGGCGACTTCGCCAAATCTCGAAGAGATTCGCGCGACCGTTGCGGACGTCGTCGCCGACGATCGGCGCGCCGGCGAGCTGATCCAGCAACTGCGGCGCTATTTGCGCAGAGGCGAGACGAATAAAGTCGAATTCGATCTCGGCGCAGTCATCGACGAGATACTTCGTTTGGTGGAAAGCGACGCGACCGCGAAAAACATCGTCGTCGACGTCGATCGGTCACAGCCGCTACCGAATGTCTTCGGCGATCGCGGCCAGCTGCAACAGGTGCTACTGAACTTGGTAATGAACGCGGTAGACGCGGTCGCGACACGCGACACCGGAGCCCGTCACGTGCGCGTGGCAGTACACAACAACGAAGCCGGTCAGATCGTAGAAGTGTCGGACACCGGTCCCGGTATGGACGAAGCAACGCTGGCTCGCGTGTTCGAGCCGTTCTTCACGACCAAGCCGGGCGGCATGGGTCTTGGTCTATCGATCAGCCGGACGATCGTTGCATCGCACGGCGGTACGCTGACCGTCCACTCCACGCCGGGAGACGGAGCAACGTTTCGACTCGTTTTGCCCACTGCGGCTCGAAGCCATGCAGTTCCCGACCGCAGCAGAAAGGCGGCCAGCGCAACAACGCATGCCACCGTGTTCGTCATCGACGACGATCCATCGATGCGCCGCGCGCTCGAACGACAGCTGCGCAGCGCCGGATACAACGTCGAGACATTTGCTTCCGCCGACGATTTTCTCGCGCATCCGGCCGAACATGGCGTCGCTTGCGTCGTGAGCGATGTCCGGATGCCGGGAACGAGCGGACTCGATCTTCAATCGTCGCTCACGCGCGCGAATCGTGCGCTCCCTATCGTGTTCGTGAGTGCGCACGGTGATATTCCCACGGCCGTGCATGCGCTCAAAGGCGGCGCCATCGCGTTTCTGGCCAAACCGTTCACCAAGGAAGACCTGCTCGCGAGCGTGGCCGAGGCG
>DASPYC010000571.1:0-2332 GCA_035636955.1 Casimicrobiaceae bacterium | reverse complement strand
TGTCAGGCGCCGATCGTGGCGCTCGATCCAGACGCCGTCGAAAAAGCGCTCCACGAGCTCGATGCTGCCGAGCGACAACGCGTCACGCCGGACCCTGATCGAATCGGCGATGGCGTCGTCGCATTGGCGCGGCTCGATCGCGAAATGGCAGACGCTCGACGACGTGACGGCGCCGAAATTGCGGGCATTGATCTCATTGGGATCGGAATGTCGGCGCTCGGCGTTTTTCTGAGGTGGCATTAGCCTTACGGCAACATTTCGATCAACCGAAGTCTCGCTTCGCGCTCTTCGTCGCCGCGGCGTAGCGTGAAGGCGATATCGGTGCCAACCGGCTGCGCGAGCTTATGCGTTAAATCCCGCCCGCTCATCTGCGCGGCCTGAATCCCATCGATTGCCACGATCTGGTCATCGCGCGCAATTCCCGCGTCGGCGGCGGGCGAACCCGGCAGCACCAGCGTCACACGAAATGAGTCGGCAACTTCTTTGATGGCGCGCATACCGCCGCGGTTGAACGGTAGCGAAACGTACCCCGGCTCGTACGTGAACCAGATCACGCCGTTGCCATAGTCAAAATCGAGCACGAAGTTCGCCAGCGTGTCGGTGCCGATATTCGCCGCTTCGGTCTGCGACGAAAACGCGCCGGCTTTGTCTTCCGCGTAACGGACGATCGGGCGTTTCAACACGGTGCCGCCAATTTCCAGCGTCGCGATTCGACTGGCCCAATTGCGCGATGCACCGCCGGCGCCATACGACACCGTCTCGATCCCGCGTTTCAGTCGATCAGCGAGCCCGTGTTTGCGTGCCCAAACGGACTGCACGACCATCGTGCTCGAGTTGCCGGTATCGAGGGCGATCAATCCGGACACGCCGTCAATACGCCCTTCAAGCAGCGGCATATCGTCATCGAATGTGATCGGCACAGCGCGGCTGCGTCCTTGATGTCGATAGTCTGCGAGCTTCCGCAGCGTCAACGTCTTGCGCGGATAATCGAGACGCATCGCGAAGCGTTCGAATATCTCGAGACCCAGCAAGCCGGCCAACGGCACACGCGCGCCCCGCTCGACCGTGCCGTATTGGAGCGGAATCACAAAAAAATGCTGATCGGTGAGCGTCGCGTCGCCGATGTCAACGCGGTCGATGCGAACGTACTGCTGCGCGATCTCGCCGCCTCCGGCGCCACCACTCGCGCCTTCGCCAACCGGATGAATGCCAAGCGCCTCGGCAACGGCGGGCGTGACGATATTGTGGCCGCCCGAATCGAGAATGAAGTCGAACGCACGTCCGTTGAGCTTCGCTTCGACGGCGATCAGTCCGTCGGTCTCGAGCCGGACCGTCGTCTCGCCAGCAAGCGTCGTGTCGTCCGGTGGCTTCGGCGCGGTGAATGCGGCGCCGTCGAAGCGGTCCTGCGCAGTCCAACTCGCAACGTGAACAATTTCCACGTCCGAGCTTCCCGAGTCGCGTGACTCGATCGCGAACGGCAGCCGCACGCCCGATACGACGCGATAGTCGCTGTAGCGCACGGTCAGCGTCGAGATCGGCATTGTGCGGATCGACCGATCAAGCGCGTAGGTCACCGCGTCGAACCACAACTGAACGCGCTGTCCACCGCGCGGCGCGGCGTCGATCACGACGAACGATCGATCATTTTCCATTTTCATCGACGTGGGGCCGATACGTGCATGCTCGGAGTCCGGATGAAGCCATCCACGACGCGTCAGCCATGCTTCGGTCACGCTCGCTCGCCTCGAATAAGCGCCGTTGAGCGGATGAGCGCCGCCCGACGGATCCTGCCGCCAGCGCGTGCGGCCGTCGAAGCCTTCCGCAGTGCGGAAAACACGTACGTCTGTTGTCACGGCCCAGCGACCCTTGGCCAAATCTTCATCGCGCGACCACGTGCCTGGTAGGCGCGAGACCTCGATGTGTCCTTCGCCATGAAGACCTTGGATGCGGGTCCACGCTGCGCCACCGGACGCTTCACGCGCCTTGGCAAGCGCCGCAACGCCCGATGCCGCTGATTCCTGCGCCGCGACGACGCTCTCGCTGGCCGATGCGCGCTGTTCGACGACTGCCAGCATGCCGAAAGCCATGATTCGCACGAAACCCTTCATGCCCGCCTCGCGTAGACCGGGAAAAGGCTACCCCTTGGTCGGCGAATCGTCTTGAACGTTCGGTGCGTGCATTGAACAGGAATTGCGTTGGCGCCGTCTCGCGCCGGGCGGGACGCCGAAATGGCGTCGGTACACGCGGGTGAAGTGCGCTTGATCGGCAAAGCCTGCGGCCGCCGCAATGTGCGCAAGCGGCAGGTCGCTCGTCATCAGCGCGCGATCAGCGC
>DASPYC010000570.1:0-6445 GCA_035636955.1 Casimicrobiaceae bacterium | reverse complement strand
CTGTCCGCCTCGAGCCGGCTCCGGACCTGTCCTTCGAGATAGAGGAGCGAGCGCATCGCATCGACTGCCGTGCGCCGATTCGGCGCCTCGCGAAACAGATCGTTGAAAATCTCCAGCGACATCGGTCCGGTGTATCCGGCGCGCAAGACCTGTTCGAAGAAATTCTCGAGATCGAACTGCCCCTGGCCCGGAAAGCTGCGGTAGTGACGCGCCCACTGCAGGACGTCCATCGCGAGCAACGGCGCATCGGCAAGCTGCATGAAGAAAATCTTCTCACCCGGGACGTTGGCGATGCCCGAAGGATCGTCGCGCAGGGAAAGCGTATGAAAACTGTCGACAATCAGACCGAGATGCGGATGGCTGGCGTGTTTGACGATATTCCACGCTTGGGACCAGCGCTTGACCGCCCTCCCCCAGGCAAGCGCTTCGTATCCGATGCGAAAATGACGCGTTGCTGCGCGTTCCGCGAGTTCGTACAGCTGCGCCGTCGTACGCTCTTCGTCAGCAATGACGTTCGGCGACGTGTTGGAACAAACCAGCATCAGCCGCGCGCCGAGTTCCGCCATCACGTCGAACTTGCGTTCCGCGCGCTCGAGATTGCGCCGGAAGACCGGGTCAGGCGCGCCTTCGAAATCCCGGAACGGTTGATAGAGCTCGCATGCGAGTCCGAGATCGGCGGACAGCGCGCCGACTTCCCTCGGTGAACCGTTGAAGTAAAGAAGATCATTTTCGAAGAGCTCGTAGCCGTCGAAGCGCGCAGCCGCGATCGCCTCGAGTTTTTCCCTCAAGGTGCCGCTCATCGAAACGGTGGCGATCGATTTTCGCATCCTCTCGCTCTACATCCGCGCATCAATACGAGCGCATCGACACTCGATCTCGTCCACGATTTCGTCAGCGATTCTTGAACGAGGGCTTGCGCTTCGTCACGAACGCCTGCATGCCTTCCTTCTGGTCCTCCGTCGCGAACAGCGAATGGAACACGCGACGCTCGAAGAGAATCCCGTCCGCAAGCGAACTCTCGAACGCACGGTTCACCGACTCCTTCGCCATCATGACCACAGGGAGCGAGTGTTCGCATATCGTGTTGGCAACCGCGAATGCTTCCTCGAGGAGCTTGTCGGGTGGCACGGTGCGGGCGACCAGACCGGCGCGCTCCGCTTCTTGCGCATCCATCATGCGACCGGTCAAGACCATATCCATCGCCTTGCTCTTTCCCACCGCGCGCGGCAATCGCTGCGTACCGCCGGCGCCCGGGATGATTCCGAGCTTGATCTCGGGTTGGCCGAACTTCGCGTTTTCCGCGGCGATCACGATGTCGCACATCATCGCGAGCTCGCATCCGCCACCCAGAGCAACGCCGCTCACGGCGGCAACGACGGGCTTGCGAACCGACCTCAAGCGTTCCCAATTCCGCGTGATGAAGTCGGTCCGGTAGACATCCATGTACGACCAGTCTTTCATCGCGATGACATCGGCGCCTGCAGCGAACGCTCTCTCGCCTCCCGCGATGACGATCGCGCCGATGTTGTCGTCGGTATCGAAGGCACCGAGCGCCGCACCCAGCTCGTTCATCAGCGCATCGTTGAGCGCGTTGAGCTGCTTCGGACGATTGAGCGTGATCAAGCCGACGCGCCCGCGTACCTCCGTCAAAATATTTTCGTAGGCCATTTTTTCAGACGCTCGCAAACTCAGCTGACGTCGAAGTTGCAATCGATGCGTCGTTCGCGTCCTTGCTTGCGCAGTGATTCAGTACTGGATCTTGGACACCGCGCGCAACTCATCAGCGGTTGTCGTGCCGAAACCGAAAAACTCGAGATACGCGGGGATTTGCTCGAATAACATGTCGGTGCCGACCTGAAACGGGCAACCTTTCTCCTTCGCGGCGCGCAGGAAAGGCGTGTACTCCGCTTTCATGACGACCTCACCCACAAACGTCGTCGGCGCAAGCAGCGATACGTCGATCGGCAAAGGATCACCCTCTTTCATGCCGAGTGGGGTCGCATTGACGACGACGTCGTAGCCGGATGGGTCCGCGGAACCCGTATTCGCTTCGAGCTCCGGATAATTTTCCCGCAAACGTTGCGCGAGTGCTTCCGCTGCCGCGGCATTGGCGTCGAAGAGACCCATACGGGTGACGCCGGACGCGGCCAGCGACGCAGCGATCGCGCACCCCACACCACCAGCTCCGACAACGAGCGCGCTCGCGCCCGCGAGTTTGCGACCCTTGCGCTCCACGCCGCGCACAAACCCAGCACCATCGAACATGTCGCCCAACAGCGAACCGTCGGGACGCTTGACAATCGCATTGCACGAGCCGGCAACGCGCACCGTTGGCGTCGCTTCGTCAAGCAACCCCACCGTCGCGACCTTGTGCGGCATCGTCACCAAAGCCCCGCGGATATTCGACAGCTTGAACAACAGGCTGAGGAACTGCGGATAGTCTTCCGTCTTGACACCCATCGGCATCACGACAGCGTCTATCCCCGCCTTTTCGAACCATGGGTTGTAGATCATCGGCGCTTTGAACGCCGCCGTCGGATAACCCAGATGCGCGATCAAAGTCGTCTTGCCGCTGATCATGCATTTCCCCCAACGAAGTCCATCGGGTCACATTCGGCGAACAACAGTCGCAGCGAACCGCGAAGGCCGCAATGCTTTGTGACGTTTCCGAAAATTCTCCTGCGGCGCGCACCTTCAATCACCTATCCAAAGATAGGTCCGCTCGACGCTTTCTCCTCAGAGAAGACGAAGCAGCCGGGCGCGCGCCAAGGCTTCGATGCGATTGCGCACCTGAAGCTTGCCGAAGATCTGATTCATCCGCCATTTGGTCGTACCGACCGTCAGCGCAAGGCGATCGGCAATTTCCTGATTGGTCATGCCCTTGTCGAGGAGCCGCAGAATTTCGACCTCGACCTTGCTCAAAGGCTCGACGAGAGGCCCCGCCGGCCGCGTGCCTTGCTCCGGCGTCGGCGGCTCGAGCAAACTCGTGACGAACGCGGCGGCGACATGCCGCACTTGTTCGAGCATCGGGGTCAAATTGGCGCCTTCGTCGAGGAATACTCGCCGATAACCTGCCGACGCGGCGAGCGACACCGCGGAAACGAGGTGCTCTTGCGCGCCGGTAGGCTGATTCAGGCTCCGTTTGCACAGCGCCTGCAGAATGTGAATCGCGATGAGGTTCCCATCGCTTCGCTGCCGCAACGCGGACTCTTCGAGCGCCGAAAGAATCTTCCAAGCCGCGCTCGGGTTGCGTTGCGCGAGCATGAGGCGGGCTTGCAGCATGGACTCCTGCTCCGACGGTCGGCCGACAAGCTTGCGCGCGTCGTCCAGCGTGCGCGCCGCAGCCTCGACATTGCCTTCTCTAAGCTGAAGCTCCGCCGTCGTAACCGCGACCAGACGCTGCCGGCGCGGGCTGTCGGGACGATCGGAGACCTCGCGTGCGGCCGCCAGCGTCGTCCACGCGTCGTTGTGCTCGCCGCTCGTGTGCTGCAGCTTCGCGAGCGCACACTTGCCGACGATCTTGAAGTAAACCATGCCGAGCTGCTCGCACAGATTGATGCCGATGGTGAGAGATCGCCGAGCGGACGACAGCTCGTCAGCCTCGTATTGCAGAGCGCCCAATGGAACGTGCACCAGACCAGCGATCAGCAACGGATGATCCTCAGCGTCGACCTGCTCGTCGACCGCGTTGCGACAAAGCAAGATCGCCTCGCGGAGTTGGCCTTGCGCACTTAACACCGTCGCAAGATGTCCGAGCGCATCGAGCGCCATCAAGTGATTGCCCAACTGCCGTGCAAGCGCGATCGCTTTCTGAAGGGTAGACACCGCTGCGCGGCGGTCGTACGTCAGATACTGGGCCTGGCCGAGCAGGCAGAGCACATACGTGTGGAAAAACCCGCCGTCGCCCACGTGATGGAGGGCCTGCTCCGCGAGCGGGATGGCTTCTTGCGGATCGGACCAGTTGAGCGCCAGGAACGCCTGGAACGAAAGCAGTTTCCCAAGATGCGGCGTCGGCTCCGTCGCCCGCTCATCGGCGCGCGCAATCGCAGCATAGGTTTCCGCCTCGGCGCTTTGACCGCGCATGTAGAGCAGCCATGCTTTGTAGCCAGCGAGATCCGGATTGGCGCGCAGCACGCTTTCCGGCAATTCGCGCAACCATGAAAGTACGGTCGGAATTTGCCCACGCGCGAGCGTATTCTCCGATTGCGTGCGAACAAGCCGGACGGCGGCCTCGATGTCGCCGGCGGCCAACGCGTACTTGATCGCCTCTTCGGCAAATCCGTGGGCCTCGAACCATGCGCTCGCGATTAGATGGAGCTCGCGCTTCTCGGCTGCCGGAACGCTGCTTTGCAGGTAGTCGGCGAAAAGCTGATGATATCGATACCATTGCCGATCGTCATCGAGCGGCATCAGAAACATGTTGCCCTGCTCGAGGCGCGAAAGTTGCGCTACCCCATCGGTGCATCCCGTCAATGCGTCGCAAAGCGGCGCGCAAAAACGATCGAGTATCGACGTGCGATGGAGAAAGACGCGCATTTCGTCCGACTGTCCTTTCAGAACCTCGGCCGCGAGATAGTCGACGAGATACCGGTGCTTCCCGCCGAACGCCACTGCTTGTGTGGCGGCCAGTGAGGACTCGTCGCGGCCGCGCAGCCGCAATGACAATGCTGCCATCTGCAACGCGGCGATCCATCCCTCGGTTCGGCTCTCGAGCACTCGCGCCGCTTTGCCGTCGATGTTCACGCCCATCGTCTGGCGGAAGAACACGATCGACTCTTCGTAGGAAAAACGGAGATCCTCGAGCCCGATCGAAAAGAGGCGTGCGAGTGATCGCCAACGAGCAAGCGGCAGTTTTGGCTCCTCGCGCGTCGAAATCACCAGCCGAAGCTTCTCGGGCATTCGCTCGACCAGTGATGTCACCGCAGCATCGACATCGAGATTGCCCACGGTGTGGTAATCGTCCAGCACAAGCACGATCGGCTCTTCGATCTCTGCGATCTCGTTCAATAAGAGCGATACAAGATCCGTCGGTCCCGGGATTTTCAAACTGCCGAGCAGCGCAATCGGTGCGCGGCCTGCGCGCGGCTCGATCGCTTGCAGCGTTGCGGTCAGGTAATAGACGAAATGCACGGGATCGCTGTCGTCGGCGTCGAGCGCAAGCCATGCCGCCCGCGGTTGGCGGCCGGTCTCATTCAGCCAGGTTGTGATGAGAGTGGTTTTCCCGAATCCGGCCGGCGCGGAAATGAGCGTCAGCGGACTGGTGATCGCCTCTTCCATCAGCTCGAGCAACCGCTGCCGGACGACCGTGTGCGGCCGCACCGGCGGCATCGCGATCTTGGTCTTGATCAGCGGAATGTAGGGAACGGGAGGCACGTTACTGCGCTTCCTCAACAGGTACGGGTTGTACGTAACCGCGATCGAAGTTCATTCCGACGGCAGCACGCGTGCGCGCCGGTCGGTTCCTACCGCAACATATGTCAGGCTCGCCTCCGTCACCTTGACGCATATCACGTCATCGGGATTGCGCTGTGCATACACTTCGACATCGACGGTGATCGAAGTGCGCCCGATCCGCGTGATCTTCGCGTAAAGGCTCACGAGGTCGCCGACAAGGACCGGCTGCTTGAACACGAAGGAGTTGACCGCGACTGTGGCGGTGCGTCCGCGCGCGCGGCGGGCAGCGGGCACGCTTCCCGCGATATCGACCTGCGACATGATCCATCCGCCGAAGATGTCACCGTATTGATTGGCGTCCGCAGGCATCGGAACCACTCGTAGTGTCGGCTCGCGGTCCGGAAGCTTCACCGATTCACCGTCATTCATGTCGAGCCTCCTCGAGAAAATTGCGGATAATGCCGATCTGCGAGTCGCTCATCAGCGCAGGCGCGTGACCGACACCGGGAAATTCGACGACCTTCGCCTTGGGCCCGCGTTCACTCATTTCTCGCGCAGTCCGTGCCAGCAGCAGGTCCGATTCAGCGCCGCGCAGCACGAGGGTTGGGCACTTGATCCTGTCCCAAACACTCCACAGGTCAATCCCGCGCATCGCCTCAGCGCCCAGCAGGTTCGCAAACTCGTTGACACCGGCGGGCGAGGTTGAGATCGCGGGGTCATACGCGAGATAATAGCCGTCGCCGTCGCGTCTAACGCTATGCGTCGCGAGATGGCGCCATTGCGAGTCGGTCAGAGTGCCGAACGTTTCGCAGACATCTCGCACATACGCTTCCGCTTCTTCGAATGTGGCGAATCGCGATCGTTTGCCGACATAGCTCTTGAGTCGAAGCAAGGCCTGCCACGGAACGAGCGGCCCGACGTCGTTCAGGACGAGCCTGCGAATCGGTGACTCTGATTGGGACGCGAGCATCATGCCGATCAATCCACCCATGGACGTGCCGATCCAATCGATCTCGACGCTTTCAATGTCACGAATTCTTCGCCATGGAAG
>DASPYC010000569.1:0-3408 GCA_035636955.1 Casimicrobiaceae bacterium | reverse complement strand
GGCCCGAGAGAGAACCGCCATTCGGCCGAGGTCGCCGCGCGCCTTCGGCCACCCGGTCCGCTAGAATCCCGGCGATGGAAGATGTCTCCCTCACCGTCGTATCGCCTGTGGAGCTCGCGGAGCGGGCTCGCGATTCGCGCAAGACCGCGTTCGAAGCGAACAAGCTCAAGAAGCGTCTACGACGGCTCGTCGGGCAAGCAATCGGCGATTTCGCGATGATCGAGGAAGGCGACCGCGTGATGGTCTGCCTATCGGGCGGCAAGGACAGTTACGGGCTTCTCGACGTCCTGCTCTCGCTCCAGAATCACGCGCCGCTTCGCTTCGACATCGTTGCGGTCAATCTCGACCAAAAGCAACCCGGCTTTCCGGCTGACGTGCTGCCCCGATATCTCGCCGAACGCGGCGTGTCGTTCCGGATCGCCGAACAAGACACCTACAGCGTCGTCAAACGCGTCATTCCCGCGGGCCGCACGATGTGCTCGCTGTGCTCGCGCTTGCGTCGTGGCGTTCTGTATCGCGTCGCGGGCGAGCTCGGTGCGACGAAGATAGCGCTCGGACATCACCGCGATGATCTTCTGGCGACATTTTTCCTGAATCTTTTCTTCGGCGGCAAGCTGAAGACGATGCCACCGAAGCTCATGTCCGATGACGGCCGTCACGTTGTCATCAGGCCGCTGGCCTACGTCCGCGAGCGGGATCTCGCGCGCTACGCCGACGCGATGCAATTCCCGCTCATTCCCTGCACGCTGTGCGGTTCGCAGGAAAACCTGCAACGAAAGCAAGTCGCGTCGATGCTGCGTACGTGGGAGAAACAGTTTCCCGGGCGGATTGAATCGATCTTCAATGCGCTCGGCAACGTCGTAGCGACGCATTTGCTGGATCGGCGTTTGCACGATTTCGCCGCGGTGCGTGCCACGGGAGAGCCCGACAGCGACGGCGATCTTGCCTTCGACGTCGATATCGCGCTCGAACACGCCGCGCCGATTTTGCGTGACGCACAGATGATAGAGCCCTTTGTCCTGAAGTGATGCCTGCAACCGATCTTCGCGTCGGACGGCGACGATTTGTTTCGGTCGTCGCGGCCTTTTTCGCATGCACGCTGACATCATTCGCGTTCGCTCAAACGGACGCGGCGCTGCCGTCAGCGAACGACGCGCTCTCCGGACCGGCGCTCTTGAACGCGCTGCGCCGCGGCGGTTACGTGATCTATGTCCGCCACACGTCCACTGATTTCGGGCAAAACGATGAAGGGATGACGTCGTACGAGGATTGCGCGAAGCAGCGGAATCTGACCGATCAGGGACGGGCCGAGGCACGTGCGATCGGCGCCGCCATCGCGAAGCTGCAAATTCCGATCGGGGAGGTGCTGGCGAGTCCGTTTTGCCGCACACGCGAAACCGCGCGACTTATTTTTGGACGCGAAACGCCTTCGCTTGCCGTTCGCGGCGGACCCGCCGCAACGGAAAATGCCGATCGCTATAGCGATCTTCGGAAGCTGCTTTCGACGCCGGTGCCGCGCGGCGTCAATCTCGCAATCGCGAGTCACGGCAATCCGTTTCGAGCGGTCGCAGGCACGCCATATCTCGCCGAAGGCGAAGCTGCCGTGATCGAGCCACGCGGTAAAGACGGCTTTCGAATCGTCGCGCGCATTACCAAAGATGGATGGAACGGGCTCGCAACGTAGCCGCACTAATCGTCTAATCCATTCCATCGATCACGTCGATCGATTCGGGTGATCGAAGTTCCTGTGTAATGTTTTCCTGACATTTTCGCGAACACCGAACACAAAATTCATCGGGAACCTGCGCTGCGGCGCGGCATCGAACTCCGCGACGGGTGATGTTTTGCCCGTCGCATTTTTTCAATTGCAAGGAGTTCATGAATGAAATCGTTACGAATCCCGTTGTTGTTGGGCGCTGCGTTTGCCGGCATCGCATCCATTGCATCAACAAATGCGATGGCGGCTCCCTATGCGAGCTTCTCCGACATGGAAGCAGATTGGCAGCGGCTGTCGAGCCCGGGTACGGCATGGCAGAACCCGCCGCGCAATTTGAATCAGCCGCCCGCCGATCCGGTGGAACGCGCGGCGAGCACAAGCGATCGCGCAACTCGCTTTCAACGGGAAGAGAACGCGTGGCAAGCAGAATCGCGGTCCGACAATCCGCCCGATCGGCCGCCCGAAGAGGCGCGAGTCACGCGCGGTGCTGGGCGTTCGGCGTCTGCCCAATCAACGCGGGACTTCGCGGATACGGAGCGAATCGATCAGCAACTGTCGACGCCGTGACCGCTTTTCAAACGAAGATCATTTGACGACCGACTGATCCTGTCCGAACAGAACTTGCCTCGACTTCTCGTCGTGGACGGTCGGCGTAGGATTGATCGTCTTGGCGATTGCGTACGCGCGCTGCACAGCGGGGCGTGACGCAATCGCCGCCTTCCAGCGCTTGAGGTGCGGAAACTCGTCGATGTTTTGCCCTTGCCGCTCCGGCTGAACCCATGGATAGCTCGCGATGTCGGCGATCGAATAATCGCCGACAATGAAGTCGCGATCGGCGAGGCGCTTGTTCAACACTGCATACAGGCGTCCCGTTTCCTTCAAATAGCGCGTCATCGCGTACGGCAGCTTCTCGGGCGCATACAACCTGAAGTGGTGGTTCTGTCCCGCCATCGGGCCGAGGTTGCCCATCTGCCAAAACAGCCATTGGATGCAGTCGAGACGCGCGCGGAACGCCGCGGGGACGAGTTGCCCGATCTTGTCGGCAAGGTAGAGGAGGATCGCACCCGATTCGAACATCGCAAGCGGCGGTCCGCCGTCTGGGGGCGTGTGATCGACGATCGCGGGAATTCGATTGTTGGGCGAAATCTTCAAGAACGCGGGATTGAATTGTTCGCCCGCGGAGATATTGACCGGTTTCAGCGCGTACGGCAGCGCGGTCTCCTCGAGGAAGATCGTGAGCTTGTGCCCGTTGGGCGTGGTCCAGTAATAAAGATCGATCATCAGAACGTCCCCGGATATGCGCCGCCGTCGATGAGCACATTCTGACCCGCGATGTACCCGGCATGGACGCTGCACAAGAACGCGCACGCCGCGCCGAATTCGGCCGGCGTTCCGAAGCGGCCTGCGGGAATCCGTTCGCGAGCCTCCTGCATCAAGTCATCCAGAGGTTGTCCCATGGCTTTCGCGCGCGCCGTCATCGTGCCGCGCAACCGATCAGTATCGAACGACCCCGGCAACAGGTTGTTGATCGTTACGTTGTGGCGGGCGACTTTGCGCGCAAGCCCCGCGACGAATCCGGTGAGGCCGCTTCGCGCACCGTTCGACAATCCGAGAACATCGATCGGCGCTTTCACCGCCGACGACGTAATATTGACGATGCGGCCGAAGCGGCGCGAGATCATCCCGTCGAT
>DASPYC010000568.1:0-3704 GCA_035636955.1 Casimicrobiaceae bacterium | reverse complement strand
GTCCTTGATCTTTCCGACTACGTATAACGTCCGGACGATCAAAGGAAGGCGAATCATGGCACCTTCCCCCGCTACCGGCGGAAGGCTTCGTATGTAGGCGATCAATGCTGCAAGATCGACATTGGTTAGCTGATTGTAGTCGGCGCTCGGCATGAGGATCATCGGATGCTTGTCAGGCTTGATACCGTGCCGAATCGTGCGTACCCAATCGACTTCGCTGTAATTCGCGGCCACGCTTCCAGACCCACGCGTAATGTTCGGCGACTTGATGAACATCCCGGCTTGATCGATGACCACGTGACCACCGCCGTTTTCACCGTGGCATTCCGCGCATCCGCGCGACATGAACAGGTGCTTGCCGCGCGCGATCGACGCATCGTCCGAAACGAACGCGAGCGGATCGACTGGCACTTCGATCGTGCGCTGACGCTTGCGTTCGCTCATTACGTGCGCGAGGAGCGCGAGCAGCGCCACAACCGCAACCAGAGCGACGATGACATACAAGCCGATTTTGAGCGCTTTTCGCATGTTGTAATCTGGAGGAATCGAAAACTGCGGAGTTGTTCGGCGGGTCGAAGATTACTATACGAGCCAATGGCGTAACGATGCCACGTCTACAGAGCGCAGGCGTACTCGTGTACCGCACGCGTAACGACACGCTCGAAGTTCTTCTCGTTCATCCCGGCGGACCATTCTGGCAGCGCAAGGACGACGGTGCATGGTCGATTCCCAAGGGTGAATTCAGCGAAGATGAGTTGCCCGAAGTCGCCGCGCGGCGCGAGTTCACCGAGGAGACCGGCGCTGCGTTACCCGATCATTTGATCGCGCTAACACCGATCGCACAATCGAAAGGCAAAGTCGTACATCCGTTTGCCGTCGAAGCCGATTTCGACGCCGACGCGCTGCGCAGCAACACGTTTACGCTCGAATGGCCGCCGCATTCGGGCGTCCTGCGCGAGTTTCCCGAGATCGATCGTGCGGCGTGGTATTCGTTGGCTGACGCACAACGCAAGATCATTGCTGGTCAGCGGCCCATATTGAACGAGCTGGTTGAGCGCCTGAGTCGCGATTAGTAATTATTTAAAAGCAGATCCCTCGGCCGCGCCTCGGGATGACAATGGGGCTAGGTCCCCTCGGCAAGCATATTGGCGTCACGAAACAAGAGCCACTTGCCGTCGCGCTTTTGCAGGATCGATAACGTGTTCCCGGCGCGCGTCACCGCCGCTCCGTCGCGCGGTGTCATGACGACTGAGAGCTTGGTCCAGAGATAGGCCCAGTCGCCGAAAATCCTGATCTCCTGGATCTGGCTCTTCGCATCCATCGCGACATCTTTGAGCGCCGCTTGGCCGGCGAGGTAGTCTGCTTTGCGCATTGGTTTCTTTCCCGCGACGAGAAACACGACGTCGTCTGCCATGAGATTCAGCACTTGCTGCGTATCGCCCGCGTTCGATGCACTGATCCACGTCGACACGAGATCGCGGATTGCCCGTTCGTCGGGCTGCATCAAACCAGCTTGTCGAGGGTGATTGGAAGATCGCGGATCCGGCGGCCAGTCGCGTGATACACGGCATTGCACAGCGCGCCGCCGACGCCGGTGATGCCGATTTCGCCGATTCCGCGCGCGCCGAGCGCCGTGAATCGGTTGTCCGGCTCGTCGATGAACGCAACTTCGAGCCGGCCGATGTCGGCATTCACCGGAACATGATATTCGGCGAGGTTGCTGTTGACGATGCGGCCCGTTTGCCGATCGAGCACCGAATGTTCGAGCAGCGCGAGGCCCACGCCCCAGACGATGCCGCCGCGCAACTGGCTCATGGCCGTCTTGGCGTTGAGCCGCCGGCCGACGTCGTAAGTTGCGACGATCCGCGGCACACGAATTTCACCGAGATCCTGATCGATCCTCACTTCGGCGAAGACGGCGCCGTACGAATGCGCCGCAAAGCGCTTTTCCTCCTCGGGATCGGGTGCCGCATCGCCACTCGCGATGAGCGGGGAGCCGCGTCGACCCAGAAAGGTCGCCAACTCTTCACGCTTCTGCGGATCGTCCGTCGAGATCAACACACCGTTGTCGATCGTGACTTGCGCAGGCGTCAATCCTTTGACGGGCGAGCGCTCGTCGCGGATCGCCTGCGTAATCATTTTCTGACGCAATGCATTGCACGCGCTCAACACCGCCGGACCGACACTCGCCGACGTCATCGATCCACCGGAGACCGGCGCGGGCGGGAGTGACGTGTCGCCGAGCTCGAAGCGCACCTTCTCCACCGGCAGACCGAGTGCTTCGGCAGCGATCTGCGTCATGATCGTATAGGCGCCGGTACCGAGGTCTTGCGTGCCGGACTGCACGAGCGCTGATCCATCGGGGAGGATCGTCGCAAGCGCTGCTGCAGGCTGCGAGTGCGCAGGAAATGTCGCTGTCGCTAATCCCCAACCAATCAGATAGCGGCCGCTTTGCATCGAGCGCGGCGATGGGTTTCGCCGTGCCCAACCGAAGCGCGTCGCGGCATCGCGATAGCAATCGCGCAGAAACTTGCTCGTAAAGGGCTTGCCGCTCTGTGGCTCCGCATCCGCGTGGTTGCGAAGGCGCAACTCGAGTGGATCGATCGCGAGCGCGTACGCGAGCTCATCCATCGCGACTTCCAATGCGAAAGTCCCGGTGGCTAACCCAGGCGCTCGCTGAAACGTCGGCGTGCCAACGTTGAGACTTGCGAGGCGTTGCGACGTCGCGCCGTTCGGGCATGCATAGAGCATCCGCGTGGGCGCCGAAGACGGTTCGGTGAAGTCCTCGATCTGCGACGTGTGCGAAATCACGTCGTGGCGTACGGCAGTCAATGTTCCATCGCGTCGCGCAGCCAGTACGATATGTTGTTCGGTTTGCGGCCTGCCGCCGACAGGGCCGAACATTTGCGGACGCGCGAGCACGAGCTTGACCGGCCGTTGGAGCTTGCGCGATGCCATCGCAGCAAGGACGACGTGCGACCACGTCGATCCCTTGCAGCCAAAACCTCCGCCGACGAATGGCGAGACGACACGAACCTTGTCGAGCGGAATGCCCAACGTCTTCGCAACGGTCGAGCGGACGCCGGAGACGTACTGCGTCGCATCGTAGAGCAGCAACTGATCGCCATCCCACGAAGCGACCGTCGCATGCGGCTCCATCGGATTGTGATGCTCCATCGGCGTCGTATAGACGGCGTCGATTTTTACCTCTCCCGCCGCGACGCCGGCCGCGAAGTCGCCCCAGTTCGTCTCACTGGGCGAACGGCCCTGTGTCGCTGGCGCATGTGTCGTACGTTTCGCGGTGGTGAAATCGAGGATCGATGTTTGTGGCGCGTACGTTGCCCGGATCCGCGACGCCGCTGCGGTCGCGCGCTCGAACGTGTCTCCGACGACGATTGCGATCGGCTGTCCGTTGTAGTTGACGACGTCATCCTGTAGCAGCGACATCACGCGGCCGGCGGGGGGATTGACGGCGGCACGTCCACTCTGTGGCAAGGCCGGAGCATTGAGATGCGTGAGAACCAGCAAAACGCCGGGCGAACGCTCCGCATCGCGCGTATCGAGGCGCGCAATGCGCGCACTCGGCACGGTACTTTGCACGAGCACCGCATGGCACAAGCCCGGCAACGTGAATTCAGCGGCGTAGCGCGCAGCGCCGGTGACTTTGAGGCGGCCGTCGGTGCGGTCGATCGGTCGTCCGATGA
>DASPYC010000567.1:0-2970 GCA_035636955.1 Casimicrobiaceae bacterium | reverse complement strand
TGCGTCTCCGCCGGCACTTTCGTCAGGCTCGCAAGATTGGTTGGGAGCCCTTTCGCCTGATTGCGTGCAATTGCGTGCGCGACGTTGCCTTCCCCCCAGTTGTACGCTGCCAGCGCGAGTTGCCAATCGTCGAACTGGGCATGGAGCTTCTGCAAATAATCGAGCGCCGACGACGTCGCTGCCAGAACATCGCGGCGCGAATCGAACCACCAGGTTTGTTTGAGGCCGAAATGCGTTCCCGTCGAGGGGATGAATTGCCAGATTCCAGACGCGCTGCTGACCGACAGCGCCGTCGGATTGAACGCGCTCTCGACCATCGGCAAGAGTGCAATCTCGAGCGGCATGTTCCGCGCTTCGACTTCACGCACGATATGGTAGAGATAACGGCGACTGCGCTCGACCATCCGAGCGATGTAATCGGGACGATCGGAGTACCAGCGTTCCCATTTGTCGACCAGCGGACCTTCGGTATCCGGAATCGCATAGCCGCGTACGATCCGGTCCCACAGATCGCCAACAGGCGCAGGCAATGGCTCCAGTTCCGCCACGTCCGCCTCCGCGAACGGCAGCGGCGCAAGAACGATTTTCGGTGGCCCGTAGGGCAGCGGATCGGGAAGAGGTACGCGCGCCGACTCGCTCGAATCCGTCGGCGCCTTAAGCGCTGGCCCCGCGCAGGCGGCTAACGCGAAAACGGCGACGAGAATGAATCGATGTAGGCGCAAATTCGGTGACGGATCGATGCGATCACGCAAAATTCCGTGGATGGTAGGCTGCCCGCGGGTAGGCGTCAATGGCGAACGCCGGACAACGGATACCGCTCATCCTACTGAAACGCATTTTTCCAGGCGCGCAGTTCGGCGAACGTTGCGACGGCATTGGCGAGCGAACGGCCCGCATGCGCTTCCGCGGCCATTTTCACCGCTGTTTGCTCGGCCCGCAGAAAAGGATTCGTTGCACGTTCTTCGCCTATCGTCGATGGCAGCGTCGGTTGCCCTAGCGCGCGCCGCTGTTCTTCGCGCGATCGTCGCGCATTGAGCGCGCGATTGTCCGGCTCCACGGCGAGCGCGAAGCGAATGTTCGCCAGCGTGTATTCATGACCGCAAAAGACCTGCGTTTCAGGAGCGAGTGCGGCGAGCTTCGAGAGCGATGACCACATCTCGGCCGGTGTGCCTTCGAACAATCGGCCGCAACCGACGGCAAACAATGTGTCGCCGCAAAAGACTGCCGGAGCGCTTGAAAGCGAACCGACGAATGCGATGTGCCCCGCCGTGTGTCCCGGAATATCCAACACGTCGAACCTCACATCGACGCCGGGGACTTCGATGCGATCGCCTTCGCCGAGCGCATTCGTGCGGCCGGGAATCGTTTCGCGCGCGGGACCGAAAACCGGCACCTGCCAGCGCGCGAGCAGACCCAAGTTACCGCCGACATGATCGTTGTGATGGTGCGTTGCGATGATCGCAGACAGTTGCAAGCGCTCGCGGTCCAGATAAGCGATCACCGGTGCGGCATCGCCGGGATCGACGACTGCAGCGCGCGTGCCTTCGCGGATCAGCCAGATGTAGTTGTCGCGAAACGCGGGGATAGGGATAATCGAGTGCATGGATGCATCTTCGGGACTGCAGGAGCGGGTGTCAACGTCTCTCGCGCAGTGGTTCAAGACGCCGCTCGGTCGCTATCTCCTTTCGCGCGAACAAGCGTACTTCGACCGGACCGTCGCTGACATCTTCGGGTTTCATGCGCTGCAGATCGGGCTTCCCGAGTGTTCGTTTCTGGCGCAAAGCCGCATCGTGTCGCGCTGGACGCTTGATTATGACGTCCCGGCCACGCTCATTGCAGATCCGCACGGCTTGCCGTTCGCGGAGAATGCGCTCGATCTCATCGTCATGCCGCATGCCCTCGAGTTCACCGATAACCCGCATTTGATGCTGCGCGAAGCGTATCGCGTGATACGCCCCGAAGGACAGATCGTGATCGCGGGATTCAACCCGTTCTCGTTGTTCGGCGCGAAGCGCTATTTCGGACGTGCGCAATCCCCGCCGTGGGATGGCAATTTCATCGCGCTTTATCGCTTGAAGGACTGGCTCGCGCTGCTCGGATTCGACGTCGTCGGCGGCCGGCTCGACGCCTATATCCCGCCATTTTCGACCGACAAATGGCTGCATCGGTTCGCGTTCTTCGAAAACGCCGGCGACCGTTGGTGGCCGATCGCCGGCGGCGTGTATTTCCTGCGCGCGATGAAGCGCGTGGCTGGAATGCGCGTGATCACGCCGGCATGGAACCGGCGGGCGCAACGCGAAAAGGCACTCGCCCCGGCGACACGCGCCCGCGAGGGCCTGACGACGCACCGGCATCGAACGCGTTGAAAACCGTCGTCATCTACACCGACGGCGCTTGCAAGGGCAATCCGGGGCCGGGCGGCTGGGGCGCGTTGCTCGAATACGACGGGCGCCGCAAAGAGATCTTCGGCGGCGAGCCGCATACGACGAACAATCGGATGGAGCTCGTCGCCGTGATCCGTGCGCTCGAGGCGTTGACACGCGAATCAGACGTCGCGATCTACACCGATTCGCAGTACGTCAAGAACGGGATCGAGGCGTGGATCCACGGCTGGAAGCGCAACGGCTGGAAGACGAGTGATAAGAAGCCGGTGAAGAACGAGGACCTATGGCGAGAGTTGGATGAGCTCGCGAAACGTCACCGCATCCACTGGCATTGGGTGCGCGGACACGACGACAATCCCGGCAACGAGCGCGCCGACGAGCTCGCCAACCAGGGCGTGATCATGGAGAGCGCCGTGGTCAATGCGACCCGGTCATGAGTTCAACGTTTCGCGTCCTCGCACCCCTCCTGGCGCTTTCAACGCGGCGAAGCCGAGCAGCTTGACGGCGTTGTGAACCCCATGCGCGCGATGCTCCTGCGCTCGCCCCGAACGGCGTTGGAATCGACGACGCTGCCGGAGCCTCGGCC
>DASPYC010000566.1:0-4127 GCA_035636955.1 Casimicrobiaceae bacterium | reverse complement strand
GGACTCTACGACACGCGCGTTGCGCTGATCCTGACTCACGTCACGATCAATTTGCCGATGACGGTTTGGCTGATGCGCGCGTTCTTTCGCGAAATTCCGCCCGAGATCGAGGAAGCGGCGCTCGTCGACGGCTGCCGCCCGCTCGAAGCGTTTCGCCGCGTAACGCTGCCGCTCGTCGTCCCGGGGTTGATTGCAGCGGGGATTCTGGCGTTCATCTTCAGCTGGAACGAATTCCCTGTCGCGCTGAGTCTCACGTCGCGCGATCTCGCGACGGTGCCGGTCGCGATTGCGCGCTTCGCGCAGCAATACGAGATCCAGCACAGCCAGATGGCTGCGGCATCGATCGTGTCAACGATTCCGGCGGTGATTCTGATGGCGCTCGGTCAGCGCTTCATCGTGCGCGGCTTGACGCTCGGCGCCGTGAAATAGGAGTCACACGATGGCCGCCGTCAACATTCGCAGCGTCGGCAAGCAGTTCGACTCGGTCGTCGTCATGCGCGATATCGATCTCGATGTCGCCGACGGCGAATTCATCGTGCTGGTCGGCGCATCGGGATGCGGGAAATCGACATTGCTGCGGATGATCGCCGGGCTCGAGCCCATCACGTCGGGTGAGATCGCGATTGGCGGGCGGCGTGTCAACGAGCTCGAGCCGCGCGAGCGCGACGTCGCGATGGTATTTCAAACCTACGCGCTCTATCCGCATCTAGACGTGCGAGAGAACATGAGCTTTTCGCTGCGGCTACGCAAGCGAGCGCCGGCCGAGATCGAGCGTCAGGTCGATGCAACCGCGACGACGCTCGACCTGCAGGCGTTGCTCGCGCGGCTGCCGCGTGCGCTGTCCGGCGGGCAGCGCCAGCGTGTCGCGATGGGTCGCGCAATCGTCCGTCATCCGCAGCTCTTCCTGTTCGACGAGCCATTGTCCAATCTCGACGCGAAGCTCCGTGTTGCGATGCGTACGGAGATTCGCGCGCTGCACCAGCGACTGCACGCAACGTCGATTTACGTGACGCACGATCAGGTCGAAGCGATGACGATGGCGGATCGCATGGTGGTGATGAACGCTGGCCGCATCGAACAGATCGGCCGGCCGCTCGACGTATACGACCATCCGGCGACGTTGTATGTCGCGCAATTCATCGGCTCGCCGGCGATCAACGTGTGGACCGGCGTGGTTGAAGCGTCGCCGGGCGGAGCAACGTTGCGGACCGACAACGGGTTGCGACTTGTGCTGCCCCCGTCGACTCTCGCGGCCGGCACGCGGATTTCCGCGGCGTTTCGACCAGAACACGTCCTCATCGACGGCGTCGGTCCGCTTGACGCGCGTGTCAGCGTCGTCGAGCCGCTTGGACCGGAAACGTATGTGTACTTGGACATGGAAGGCACTCGCGTTTGCGCTCGCGTGGACCGTACGCGGACGCTTGCCCCGGGAGACCCTGTCCGCTGCGACGTGGCGGCTGGCGCCATCCATTTGTTCGATGCGTCGAGCGGAGCCCGGCTGTCCGCGACTTCGTGATCTAATTATTCATGCGCAATCAAGTCCGCTTCGCCTCGGCTCGCCCGCTCGACGTCATCTGCCTCGGACGCTTCGGCGTCGATTTCTATGCGCAGCAGATCGGCGCGCGATTGGAAGACGTCACGAGCTTCGCAAAATATCTCGGCGGCTCATCGGCGAACACCGCGTTCGGTTGTGCGCGGCTCGGGCTCACGGCGGGGTTGATCTCGCGCGTTGGCGACGATGCGATGGGCCGCTTCCTCGTCGAAACGATCGCCCGCGAAGGCTGCGATGTCGGCCACGTCGGCATCGACCCCATGCGGTTGACTGCGGCAGTCGTGCTGGGCATCAAGGACAAGGACACGTTTCCGCTCATTTTCCTGCGCGAGAACTGTGCGGACATGGCGATCGCCGACGCCGAAATCGAGGAAACCTACATCGCGCAAAGCCGTGCGTTGTTGATCACCGGCACGCACTTCTCGACTGAATACATCGATCGGATCAGCAATCTCGCGCTCGACCGCGCACGCGAGAACGACGTGCGGACGATCCTCGACATCGATTATCGGCCCGTGCTGTGGGGCCTTACGAAGCGCGGTGACGGGGAAACGCGCTACATTCAATCGGACACGGTGACGGCGCATCTCCAGCGGTTGCTGCCGAAGTTCGACCTCGTCATCGGCACGATCGAAGAATTCAACATCGCGGGCGGCAGCACCGACATCATGCAATCACTGTCCACGGTGCGTCGCCATACGAAGGGTGTGCTCGTGGTCAAGCGCGGCGCAATGGGTTGTGCGGTGATCGACAGCGAGATTCCGCGCTCGCTCGACGACGCGTTCAATGGCAGCGGTGTCGAAGTGGAAGTGCTGAACGTGCTGGGCGCGGGCGATGCGTTTTCCGCGGGATTTCTGTCCGGTTGGGTGCGCGGCGAAGATTACGATGCCTGCGCGCGTTACGCCAACGCCTGCGGAGCGCTGGTCGTATCCCGTCATGGGTGCGCGCCCGCGATGCCCACGCGGATCGAGCTCGATTATTTTCTCGCCAACGCGCAGAGGATTCCGCGTCCCGACCAGGACGCAACGCTGACGCGACTGCATCGGGTCACAGCACCGCGGACTCCGCGGAAGGAGCTGTTCGTCTTCGCATTCGATCACCGCAATCAGTTTTTCGATTTGGCGCAGCAAACGGGCGTAGACGAAGCGCGAATTTCGCGGCTCAAGCAATTGTTCGTCGAGGCCGTTGCCGAAACGGAGGCGGCGCGCGGACTTTCGGGGCGTATCGGGATCCTGTGCGACGACCGCTACGGCCAGGATGCGCTCAACTCGGCGACGGGACGCGGGTGGTGGATCGGGCGTCCGGCCGAGTTGCCACGCTCCAATCCCGTCGTTTTCGACCGCGGACGATCGATCGGCACGACGCTGGTTCCGTGGCCACGTGAGCACGTTGTCAAGTGTCTGGTGCAATTCCATCCGGACGACGCGATCGAAAATCGCCTCGAACAGGAAGCGCAAATCAAGGCGCTGTACGATGCCGTGCAGGCAACCGGCCACGAGCTTTTGCTGGAGATCATTCCACCGAAGCCGCTGCCCCGCGAGCCCGATACCGTTCATCGTGCGCTGAAACGGCTCTACAACCTGGGCATCTATCCTGAATGGTGGAAGCTCGAGCCGATGAACACGGGACAATGGCGTGCGATCGATGCGTTGATTTCCGAACGGGACCCGTATTGTCGTGGTGTCGTGCTGCTTGGGTTGAACGCGGGCGCGGACGTGCTTGCGGCCGCGTTTCGCGATGCAGCTGCGAGCGCGACATGTCGTGGTTTTGCAGTCGGCCGCACGATTTTCCAAGAACCTGCCCGGCGATGGCTTGCGGGCGCGATCGACGATGCCATGCTTAGGCACACTATCCGCGCGAACTTCGAGGGGCTGATCGATGCGTGGCGAGACGCGCGGCGCGTCGAGACGAGCGTGGGGGCCGTCCGATGAGCAAAACGATACGGCTTACGACCGCACAGGCGCTCGTCCGCTATCTCGCGGCATTGCGCGTCGACGACGCAAATGGCGAACGGCTATTCGGCGGCGTCTTCGCGATCTTCGGCCATGGCAATGTCGCGGGCATCGGCGAAGCGCTGTACGCGCAGCGAAATGAGTTGCCTACTTATCGTGCACACAACGAGCAGGCGATGGCGCACGCTGCGATTGCTTACGCCAAGGCGCACATGCGGCGGCGCATGATGGCCTGCACGACTTCGATCGGGCCGGGTGCGACTAATCTTGTGACCGCGGCGGCGCTTGCGCACGTGAATCGTTTGCCGGTGCTCTTTCTTCCCGGCGATATTTTCATCACGCGTGCACCCGACCCGGTGCTGCAGCAGGTCGAAGATTTTCACGACGGGACCGTTTCGGCCAACGACTGCTTCAAGCCCGTATCGCGCTATTTCGATCGCATCGCCCATCCTGCTCAATTACTGAATGCGCTGCCGCGAGCCGTAAGCGTTTTGACCGATCCGGCGTTGTGCGGTCCCGTCACGCTCGCGCTGCCGCAGGACGTGCAGGCGATGGCGGGCGATTTTCCGAAGGACTTTTTCGTACCTCGACGCGTTCGTTTCGCTGAACTACCGCCCGTGAAC
>DASPYC010000565.1:0-3821 GCA_035636955.1 Casimicrobiaceae bacterium | reverse complement strand
CGGGCATTCGTCCTGCGGGCGTCGATGCCGGCGACCAATCGCGCATCGCGACGCCAAAGATCGCGGTCGCGAACGGCGCCGACTATCTTGTCATCGGAAGACCGATCACACGCGCGGCCGATCCGGTCGCCACGCTCGGCGCGATCAATCGTTCTCTTGAGGCTTTTCGATGAAGATCACGATGATCGGCACCGGCTACGTCGGTCTCGTGACCGGAACATGCCTCGCGGAAGTCGGCCACGACGTGCTCTGCCTGGACGTCGACAAGCGCAAGATCGAGACCCTTGAAGCAGGCGGCGTGCCGATCCACGAGCCGGGTCTCAAGCCGATGATCGAGCGCAACGTCGCCGCACGACGATTGCGTTTCACGACCGACGCCGACGCTGCCGTCGCGCACGGCACGTTGCAATTCGTCGCCGTCGGCACACCACCCGATGAGGAAGGCAGCGCGGACATGCGTTATGTCTTGCAGGCGGCGCGCAACATCGGCAGCCGGATGACGAGCGCGGCGATCATCGTCAATAAATCAACGGTGCCAGTGGGAACCGCAGATCAGGTCCGCGCCGCCATTGCGAACGAGCTTCGCGCACGCAGTGTCGCCATTCCGTTTACCGTGGTCTCGAATCCCGAATTTCTGAAAGAGGGCGCGGCGGTCGACGATTTCATGCGGCCCGACCGCATCATCATCGGCACCGACGACATGCATGCGATCGGGGTGCTCCGCAGCGTGTACGCGCCTTTCCAGCGAAGTCACGATCGCATGCTGGTGATGGACGTGCGCTCGGCGGAGCTGACGAAGTATGCGGCGAATGCGATGCTCGCCACGCGCATCTCATTCATGAACGAGCTTGCCAATCTTGCAGACCGCTTAGGCGCCAACATTGAATCGGTCCGCCAGGGAATCGGCTCCGATCCGCGAATCGGCTATCAATTCCTGTATCCCGGCGCGGGCTATGGCGGCAGCTGCTTTCCGAAAGACGTGAGGGCATTGCAATCCACCGGGCGCGAGAATGGCATGACGCTCAAGCTGATCTCGGCCGTCGAGGCGGTGAACGAAGCGCAAAAGCATGTTCTCGTCGACAAGATAGTGGGGCGATTGGGTGCCGACATGGCGGGGCGGCGATTCGCGATCTGGGGACTCGCGTTCAAGCCCGACACCGACGACATGCGTGAAGCGCCGTCACGCGTGATCATCGAAGCGCTGGGCAACCTCGGGGCAACGATCGTGGCCTACGATCCGGTCGCGATGGACGAGGGGCAGCGAATATTCGGCGGCGCCGGTTATGTCTCGTTCGCACAATCGCCGCTCGAAGCTTGCGATGGCGCCGATGCGCTGGTCATCGTTACCGAATGGAAGGAGTTTCGCGGTCAGGATTTTGAATCGTTCCGCGCAAGGCTCAAGCACCCGTTGCTGTTCGACGGACGCAACTTGTACGATCCGGCGCTGGCTCGAGCAGCGGGCATCGAGTATTTCTCGATCGGCCGTCCCTGACGCCTGGCATGAGAGCGACTCCAGTAAAGTTTTCAGCCTGGCGCGAGCGCGTCGCGGCGGCGCATGTGCTCGTCGTGGGCGATGTCATGCTCGACCGGTATTGGTTTGGCGATGTCGATCGAATTTCTCCCGAAGCGCCCGTCGCTGTGGCGAAAATTGCGCGCACCGAAGAACGCCCTGGCGGCGCAGCCAACGTTGCCCGCAACATCGCCGCATTGGGCGCCAGCGCGACGTTGTTGTCGGTGACCGGCGACGATGAAGCAGGCAAAGCACTGGAACGACTGCTCGAAGGCGAGCGTGTCACGACGTTGTTCCTGCGCGATGCAGCAATCACAACCACGGTCAAGCTCCGCGTGATCGCGCGCCAGCAGCAATTGCTCCGGATCGATTTCGAACAGGCTCCCTCTCACGAGCTTCTGTCGGCCAAGCTGGCCGACTACGAACGGTTGCTCGGCGAGGTTGACGTTGTCGTGATGTCGGATTACGGCAAAGGCGGCCTCGCCCATATCGCCACGATGATCGATAGTGCTCGCGCGCGCGGAACCCGCGTGCTCGTCGATCCGAAGGGCGAGGATTGGGCCAAATACCGCGGCGCGAATTTGCTGACGCCTAATCTCGGTGAGCTCCGGCAAGTGATCGGCCGTTGGCACGACGAGCAAGAGCTTGGACGCAAGGCACAATGGTTACGCTCCGAGCTGGCCATCGATGCGTTACTGGTGACGCGCTCGGAGGAAGGGATGACGCTTTTCTCCGCCGAAGGCGCCGTGTCGATTCCGGCGCAGGCGCGCGAGGTGTACGACGTTTCGGGCGCCGGTGACACGGTTATCGCGACTCTCGGAACATTGATCGCCGCGGGCGCCTCGGTAGAGGACGCCATGCGTCTTGCCAACGAAGCAGCCGGCGTCGTCGTCGGCAAACTGGGAACCGCCGTCGTGCATCCGTCCGAGCTCGCCTGACTGATGGCGGTGCCAGGAACGGGCGCAGTGGCGCCTGCGACCAGCGCCTCGCGCGGTCGCCTTGCGATCATCGATGGGCAGCGCGACGAATATCGCGGTCAGCTGATGCAGCGTTTCGCGGTGCTGGGTATCGCGCTCTTGGCCCTGCTCGCGGTAATCGGTGGTGGCGTCGTGTTCCTCATCGTTTCGGCGCCGCACATGCTCGCCGACGCGGCATTCTCCGCGCTGCTCGCGGGTGGACTGGCGAAGAGCATCCGTCGAATCGACGAAGGCGATTGGGAGGGGAGCGTGCTACGTTCGACCTGGAAGCCCCTCGCGATCGTTGCACTGGTAACCGTCGTTGCGGGCATTGTTGCGCAAATGGCGGCGCCCGGCGCGCGCACGCTGGGCGAAGTGCTCATGCTGGTCCGTTGATCGATGGCAAAGACGAAGACCGTTTACAGCTGCAGCGAATGCGGCGGCCAAAGCCCGAAGTGGCAGGGACAGTGCCCTCACTGCACCGCCTGGAACACGCTGATCGAGGCCGTCGCCGCCAACGCCGGCACGCGATTCGAAACGGTTGCGGGAACGAAATCGGTTGTTACGCCGCTCGCTTCGGTTGAAGCGAAGGAGAACCGGCGCATTGCATCCGGTCTCGAGGAATTCGATCGCGTTCTCGGCGGCGGTTTGGTGGCCGGCGGTGTTGTCTTGCTCGGTGGCGATCCCGGTATCGGCAAGTCGACGTTGCTCTTGCAAGCGTGCGCGGCACTTGGCGCCGCGCACCGGACTCTCTATGTCACCGGCGAGGAATCCGTCCAGCAGGTGGCGCTGCGTGCGCACCGACTTGGGCTGGTCAATGCGCCGGTCGAGTTGCTCGCCGAAGTGCAGCTCGAAGCGATTGTGGCCGCGATCGATGCGACGCAACCCGAGCTCGTCGTTATCGATTCGATCCAGACAACGTATACCGACACGCTCGCCTCGGCCCCGGGCAGCGTCGCGCAAGTCCGCGAATGTGCCGCGCAGTTGACAAGACTCGCCAAGCAGCGCGGCGTGATCGTGCTCTTCGTCGGTCATGTCACGAAGGAAGGCGCGATCGCCGGTCCGCGCGTGCTCGAACATATCGTCGACACGGTCCTTTATTTCGAAGGCGATCCGCACTCCAGCTTTCGCCTTGTTCGCGCGATCAAGAACCGTTTCGGTGCAGCGAACGAGCTCGGCGTCTTCGCGATGACCGAACGTGGGTTGAAAGGCGTGACCAACCCCTCGGCGATCTTCCTGTCGCAGCACGCGGAGCCGGTAGCGGGGTCGGCGATCGTGGCGACGCTCGAAGGCACGCGCCCGTTGCTGGTCGAAATTCAGGCGCTTGTCGATCCCGTGCAAGGCGCGATGCCACG
>DASPYC010000564.1:0-8988 GCA_035636955.1 Casimicrobiaceae bacterium | reverse complement strand
TAGTAGATGCCGTCGGCTGAGGAGAAAGCGTCGCGAGCGGGCCGGATGCCGCAGTTGTCAACATCGGACCCGGAGCGAGGCGCGAGATAGTACATGGAAGTACAGCGAGCGCCGAGCGAGGACGCAACGAAGCAGCCGGCCCGCGCAGCAGCTTTATCCCAGCCGACCGTGGCAATGCTTGTATTTCTTGCCGGATCCACACGGGCACGGGTCGTTGCGCCCGACCTTTTGACCCGCGCGCACAAACGGCGGTGGCGGAGCAATTGCAACTGCTGTGTCCCCATTGCCGCCACCCGCGGTTGCCAGCGCCTCGTCGTAACCGACGTGCTGATATTTGACATTCGAGACTTGAGGCGCCTCCTCGACTGCCTGGACATCCTCTTGGGTGCGAACCTGAACAGTGAGCACGACCTTGACGACGTCCTGCTTGATACGATCGAGCATGTCGGAAAAGAGCTCGAATGCTTCGCGCTTGTATTCCTGCTTGGGATTCTTTTGCGCATAGCCGCGTAGGTGGATTCCTTGGCGCAGATGGTCGAGCGCTGATAGGTGCTCGCGCCAATGTTGGTCGAGCGTCTGCAGCATAAGACTGCGCTCGAACTGACGCATCAAATCCGCGCCGACTTGTTCCTCTCGCAGCCGCCATGCCTTCTCTGCAACTTCGAAGACGCGCGTACGAATCGCTTCCTCTTCGATCTCGGACTCCGCCTTCAACCACTCGGCGACCGGCGCTTGCAACTTGTACTCGGCGTGGAGCGCGGATTCGAGGCCCGGTACGTCCCACTGTTCCTCGACCGACTCCGGCGGAATGTAACGCTTCACCGTCGTGTCGACCTCGCCGCGAATCATGTTGAGAATTGTATCGGCGACGTCTTCGCCCTCGAGCAATTCATTGCGCTGCTGGTAGATCACGCGCCGCTGATCGTTCGCCACGTCGTCGTATTCCAGCAATTGCTTACGAATGTCGAAGTTGCGCGCCTCGACGCGGTGCTGCGCCTTTTCGATCGAGCGATTGACGATCGGATGCTCGATTGGCTCGCCCTCCGGCATTTTCAGGCGCTGCATGATGCCGGAAAGCCGTTCGCCGCCGAAGATGCGCAACAGTGAATCCTCGAGCGACAGATAAAAACGCGAGCTGCCCGGATCGCCCTGACGTCCCGAACGTCCGCGGAGCTGATTGTCGATCCGGCGCGATTCATGCCGCTCCGTACCGATGATGTGCAGACCGCCGGCCTTCACCACATCATTGTGGCGTACCTGCCATTCCGAACGCAGCCGTTCGATCTCGCGTTCCTTTTCGTCAGGCGGAAGGTCGGGATCCTCACGCATCTTGAGAAGTTGCGGCTCGATGCTGCCGCCCAGCACGATGTCGGTGCCGCGCCCTGCCATATTCGTGGCAATCGTGATGACGCCGGGACGCCCGGCTTGCGCGACGATCTCGGCTTCGCGCGCGTGCTGCTTCGCATTCAGCACGTTGTGAGGCAGGTTCTCTTTTTCTAGATACTTCGCGAGGATTTCCGAATTCTCGATCGACGTCGTGCCGACCAGCACCGGTTGGCCGCGTGTGTGACAGTCCTTGATATCGGCCGTCACTGCGTCGACCTTTTCCTGGAACGTGCGGAAGATCAGGTCGTTCTCGTCCTTGCGGATCATGGGCATGTGCGTCGGAATCACCATCGTCTCAAGATGGTAGATCTGCTGAAACTCGAACGCCTCCGTATCGGCTGTGCCCGTCATGCCGGCGAGCTTGCGGTACATGCGGAAATAGTTCTGGAATGTGATCGACGCAAGCGTCTGGTTCTCGCGCTGAATCGGCACACTTTCTTTCGCTTCGACAGCCTGGTGCAAGCCGTCGGACCAGCGGCGTCCGGCCATCAAGCGCCCGGTGAATTCGTCGACGATGACCACCTCGCCGTTTTGCACAACGTATTGCTGATCGCGGTGGAACAGCGAATGCGCGCGCAGCGCTGCGTAGAGGTGATGCATGAGACCGATGTTGTGCGCGTCGTAGAGACTCGATCCCGCGGGAATGAGCCCGGCCTGCGAGAGAATCGCTTCCGCGTGCTCGTGTCCTTCTTCGGACAAGAGCACTTGGTGCGCCTTCTCATCGACCCAATAATCGCCAGGACCTTTCTCTTCCGCCTGACGCGTGAGCTTGGGGGCGAGCTCGTTCAAGCGGTAATAGAGTTCAACGTTGTCGTCGGATTGTCCCGAAATGATGAGCGGCGTACGCGCCTCGTCGATCAGGATAGAATCCACCTCGTCGACGATCGCGTAATGAAGACCGCGTTGAACGCGCTCGCTCGGCGCGAACACCATGTTGTCGCGCAGATAATCGAAGCCGAACTCGTTGTTGGTTCCGTACGTAATATCCGCAGCGTAGGCAGCCTGCTTGTCGGCGTGCGGAAGCTGCGAAAGATTAACGCCGACGGTGAGGCCCAGGAATTTGTAGATCCGGCCCATCCAGTCGGCGTCGCGCTGCGCCAGATAATCGTTGACGGTGACGATGTGCACGCCGTTTCCAGCCAACGCGTTCAGGAACGCCGGCAGTGTAGCGACCAGCGTCTTTCCTTCGCCGGTGCGCATTTCGGCGATCTTGCCGTTGTGCAGCGCAATGCCGCCGACCAGCTGCACGTCGAAATGCCGCATGTTGAGCGTGCGTTTGCCGGCCTCCCGTACAACGGCAAAGGCTTCCGGCAGAACCGAATCGAGCGTCTCGCCCGCTGCGACACGGGCCTTGAGCGCCGCGGTCTTCTCGCGCAGCGCATCGTCGGCGAGCGCCGCGATTGTGGGCTCCAGCGCATTGATTTCCGTGACGGCTTGGCTGTATTGCTTCAGCAGCCGTTCGTTGCGGCTGCCGAAAATCCGAGTGAGGATGTTTGAAATCATTTGCTCTGACTGGAAAGGCCTGACCGGTTGATCAAGCGCTAGGATAGAACCCGCTGCCTATTTCGGCGCACATTGGACTTTTTCAAGAGCGGCGAGTTTCGGTCAGAAGGCGCTATTGTGCAACAGGTGCGCCGGCGATCGCTCTGGCGACGCGATTATTCAATACGAACGGGCTGCCCACGCCTCTCGCGAGCTTTGCCGCAATGCCGGTTATCGGCTCGCCAGCGAGCGGCGAATTCGTGCGCTGTCGAGGAAGCGTGCAGGATTCTGCGCGACGCCCTTCAAGCGGATCTCGAAATGAAGATGCGGGCCTGTCGCGCGTCCGGTTGACCCAACGCTCGCGATTCGCTGCCCTGCCATCACCAAGTCACCGGGTCGGACGAATACCAGCGAAGCATGTGCATAGCGCGTCACCAGTCCGTTGCCATGATCGATCTCCACGAGCTTGCCGTACTCCGGGTGCATGTTGGCGAACACGACCTTTCCGCTTGCGGCCGCCGAAATCGGCGTCCCCGCTTCGGCAGGAAAATCGACGCCATCGTGAAACGCGTGTTGCCCGGTAAAAGGATCGATCCGATATCCGAAGTTGGAGGAGTACCACGAATCGACGATCGGCAAGCGCGTCGGAAGAAACCTGCGATTGGCCGAATCTTGCATGAGCAGTGGCTCCAGCATGCCGAGTTGGCCCGAGCGCTCTTCCACTTGCCCGGCGAGTCCGTCGATCAACGCGGTGAATTCGTCGACCGACAGCACATGCGACGGCTGCGATGAACGGGCACCTCCCGTGCCGGGCGTCGTACGCGATTGGAGCGCTGACAATTCTTGCGGCTTGAGACCCGCGATCGCCGCGAGCCGCTCTCCCAGGCCGTCGAGGCGCAGCATCCGCGCCTGCAACTCGCCCAAGCGCAGCGCCATCGCGTTCAAATGCCCTTGTATGCGCTCCTGCGTGCGTTGCGCCTCTTCGTGCTGATCGGCGAGGACGATCGCGGAAAGCCATGGGTGCGGCACGGCGGTTGCCCACTTGAGCGCGAAATAATTGAACAGCAGCGCGAAAGCAACCAGCAGCGTCAGCAGCGCGAAGCCACCGCCGAGCCAATGGCGCCACTCCAGCGTAAAGGTTCGCGCGCGTGCACTGGCGCCGCCGACGAGGATGATGTTCAATGTGGCAACCTCCAACGATCGCCGACATGCCGATCCCTAGGTCGATCATGCCGAAGCCGCCTCCCTTATCCCCGATTGCCGATATCTTCGAGCGCGATTCTCAGATCGCGTCGTGGACCGCTCGCCTGAAACAGGAACAGGCGTTGACCGTGTTGATCCGGCGCGAAGTACCGCGACCGCTCGCCGAGCGCGTTCGTGTAGCGGGGGTCCGCGGGACCGTCCTCGAACTTGCCGTGTCAGCCGGGGCCGTCGCGACCGTTATCCGCCAACGAACGCCGGTTATGACATTGGCATTGCGCCGTGAGGGTTGGGACTTTACTGAAATACGGATTCGCGTGCAAGCGCCAGCCGCCGAACGGCGACCGACAAAAGTGCTTTCACATCAACTGGATACCGACGGGGCCATGGCACTGTTCGACCTCGCTGACCGTTTGCCGGACAGTCCGCTCAAGCAATCGCTCACGCGCTGGAAACGGCGGGCGCGCGGACGCTGAGAAAACGCCGCCGAGCGATAAGCCGAAGAGGCGTTGCGCCGCGAAACCGAGCAGGATTGCCAGCAGCGCGATGACGGTGTACTTCGCGACCTCGACAATAAAGCGCAGGTAGCGGCGATCGCGCTTGACAGCGTAGAGCACCAACGCACCGGCGATGACGGCGAGCGCCGCAAACAGCAGAAGCCTGACAATCGCCACGCCAGCGGGTGAAATTAGGCGGTTGCGGGCACCCAGCCGTGAAATGCGCTCGGAACGTCGGCGTCGGCCGAGAACGTCTTCACCTCATAGGCATCGGGACGGGCGAGCAGCGCCCGCGCAAGCATGTTGTTGAGCGCGTGGCCCGATTTGAATGCCGTGTATTGCCCGATGAACGGATGGCCGAGCAAATAAATGTCGCCGATCGCGTCCAGCACCTTGTGTTTGACGAATTCGTTGTCATACCGCAGACCTTCGCTGTTCAGCACCCGCGTCTCGTCCAGCACGATTGCGTTTTGCAGGCTGCCGCCCAGGGCGAGACCGGCGGAGCGCATCGCCTCGACGTCCTGCATGAAACCGAACGTCCGTGCACGTGCCACTTCCTTCACATAAGAGGTGCCGGCGAAATCGACACTCACCTGGCGATTTTCGGACCCGAAAACGGGGTGTGGAAAATCGATTGTGAAGTCCAACCGGTAGCCATCGAACGGCTCGAAACGAGCCCACTTGTCGCCATCGCGAACTTCGACCGGCGCCTTGATGCGCAAATAACGCTTGAGCGCCGCCTGCTCGACAATACCGGCCGATTGCAACAGAAAGACGAACGGACCCGCACTGCCGTCCATGATCGGAATCTCGGGGCCGGCCACATCGATGTGCAAATTATCGATCCCCAGGCCCGCGAGCGCCGACATCAAATGTTCGACCGTCGAGATCGATGCGCCGTCTTTCTTGAGCGTCGACGACAGTCGCGTGTCGCCTACGCTTTCTGCACGCGCGGGAATCGACACCGTTTGCGGCAAATCGATGCGGTGGAAAACAATCCCGGAGTCGGGCGCCGAGGGACGCAAATGAAGATCGACGCGCGCGCCCGTGTGCAGGCCGACGCCGGTGGTTTTGATCGCGTTTTTCAGCGTGCGTTGGTTTAGCATGATTGTCGTCGCGCCGGGAGAGCTCCGCGGCGTTGCCCGATTCGTTCGTCGCGTCAATAGCTTAAGCATATTTTAACACGCAGCACGGACCCCACTTGCGCCGTAGGCCGGCCCAAGCGCGGCGAACTGCGCCCCCTTGGGGGCAGAAGGAAGAGCGTAGCAGCGAGCTGCGAGCGTGGGGGTCGTACATCAGTCAGCCTGCTTGCGTAAGAACGCCGGAATTTCCGACGCGTCGAACGGGGCCAAGCCCGGCGCAGTGGAAGGCGCCCGCCCGCGGCGCACGACCGCCGGTTGGTCGAGCTTGTCGTAGTCGACGGCGTCGCTCATCGCAAGACCGAGATTGTCGGTTCCCGTGCGCTCGATGATCGTCGACACGACTTCGATCTTGGGCGGTCGCTTTACCGCGGTAGCCGCGCCGCCGAGCCCGGTTGCGATCATCGTCACGCGCAGCCGGTCTTCCATTTCATCATCGATCACCGTTCCGATGATTACCATGGCGTCCTCGGCCGTGAACTCTTTGATCGTGTTCATTACGTCGTGGTACTCCTTCATCTTGAGACCCGACGATGCGGTGATGTTGACGAGCACGCCGCGCGCGCCTGCGAGGTTGACGTCCTCGAGCAACGGGCTCTTCACTGCCTGTTGCGCCGCGCTGCGGGAGCGATCGGCGCCTGCCGCCGTCGCCGAACCCATCATCGCCATGCCGATCTCGCCCATGACGGTGCGCACGTCGGCGAAATCGACGTTGACGAGTCCGGGATTGTTGATGACTTCCGCGATGCCCGACACCGCCCCATGCAGCACATCGTTCGCGGCCGCGTAGGCATCGAGTACCGAGACGTCCTCGCCCAACACATCCATCAATTTTTCATTCGGAATGATGATGAGCGAGTCGACTTTCTTCGTCAGCTCCTCGATGCCGGCGCTCGCGACGCGCTGCCGCTTGCCTTCGAACTTGAACGGCCGGGTAACGACGGCGACCGTGAGAATGCCGAGACTCTTCGCAATGTCGGCAATCACGGGTGCGGCACCGGTTCCAGTGCCGCCGCCCATGCCCGCGGTGATGAACAGCATGTCGGCGCCTTCGATCGTCTCGGCGATGCGGTCGCGATCCTCCATCGCAGCGTCGCGACCAATCTCAGGACGCGCACCTGCGCCGAGACCGCGCGTCAGCGTCGCACCCAATTGCAGCTGCGTGCGCGCCGTCGAGCGCTTCAGTGCCTGTGCATCGGTGTTGGCGCAGATGAAATCGACGCCGGTCAATCCTCTTTCGATCATGTGCTCTACCGCGTTACCGCCGCAGCCGCCGACGCCGATAACTTTGATGACGGCTCCGTCTTCCATTGCTTGGTCGATGATCTCGAACATGATGGCTCCTGTCTCCTGTCGAATTACTGCAAGTGATGCAAAGAAAAACTCCGCTGCATGAGTCGATCGGTGTTAGCTAGCCCTTGCTGCGTGGAATCGTCTGGCTCCGCCAGCGATTCCAGGGAAACCTTCACCGGACGAAAGTAGGTTTTCACTTTCGTCCGCATACAGAAAAGTAGGTTTTCACTTTTGGCCGCCGCTCAAAAATTCGCCTTGAACCATTGCTTCATCCGTTCGGCGACCCCGCCGATGCCGGCCACTTGTGCGCGCGCCGCCAGCGAGCGCAAATACTGTTCGCGCCCTTCGAGCAATAATCCGACGGCGGTGGCATAGCGCGGGCTTTTGACGACGTCGGCGAGGCCGCCCATGTAGACGGGAACGCCGACGCGTACCGGCAAATGGAAAACTTCTTCGCCGAGCTCGGTCATGCCCTGCAGCATCGCCGAGCCGCCGGTCAGCACGATTCCCGAAGACAGCAATTCCTCGAAGCCGCTGCGCCGCAGCTCGGCGAGCACGAGCGTGTAGAGCTCCTCGATCCGCGGCTCGATGACTTCCGCGAGCATCGGTCGCGACAACTTTCGCGGACCGCGTTCACCGACGCCCGGCACCTCGATGATGTCGTTGGGATCCGCGAGCTGGCGCAGCGCGCAGCCGTGCCGAATCTTCAACTCCTCGGGCTCCTTCGTCGGCGTGCGCAGCGTCATTGCGATGTCGTTCGTCACTTGATCGCCGGCGATTGGAATGACGGCCGTATGACGAATCGCGCCGCCCGCAAACACCGCGATATCGGTTGTTCCACCGCCAATGTCCATCAGGCACACGCCGAGATCTTTCTCGTCGTCGTTCAGAACCGCTTTCGCCGACGCTAGCGGTTGCAACATCACATCGCGGACTTCGAGCCCGCAGCGGCGTACGCACTTGGTTAGATTCTCGACCGCAGATACAGCGCCGGTAACGATGTGGACCTTGACCTCGAGACGGACGCCGCTCATGCCGAGCGGGTCGTGGACATCCTCCTGCCCGTCGATGATGAATTCCTGCGGCAGAATGTGGAGCACTTGCTGATCGTTCGGAATCGCGACCGCCTTGGCCGTTTCGACGACGCGGTCGACGTCGGCCTGCGTCACTTCCTTTTCCTTGATCGCAACCATTCCGCTCGAATTCAGGCTGCGGATATGGCTGCCCGCGATTCCTGTGTAGACCTCGCTGATCCGGCAGTCGGCCATCAGCTCCGCTTCCTCGATCACCCGCTGAATCGACGCCATCGTTGCTTCGATATTGACGACGACGCCTTTCTTGAGGCCGCGTGACGGCTGCGTACCCATGCCGATCACATTGAGTGCACCGTCCGGCCCGATCTCGGCGACGATCGCCGCAATCTTCGACGTGCCGATGTCGAGCCCGACGATCAGGTTCTTTTCCTTCACCATCCGACCACCACCGTCTCTAGGCATTTGTCGTTGTGCCTCCGGCTCACGTTTTCCTCACCGGCTTTTCGCGAAAGCCCGGTACTCGCACGGCGAATCCATTGCGATAGCGCAAATCGACTTGCTCGATAGGACGTCCTGCGCGCGCGAGCGCGCCGATCGTGCGGTCGTGAGCAGCGACGAAGCGCGCGAGGCGGCCCGAGGGATCGTCGCGGCCGAGCGCGATCGTCAGGCCTTGGGACGGCCCTACGGCGCGAATTGCACCGATCTCCCAGCCGCCCCGCGGCGACAGCGTTAACGTGCGCACGGTCAAACCGAGCGGCGCCAGCATCGCCGACCATTCGCGATAGCGCGCAATCAGGGTTGCCGACTGCCCATCCGGTCCGGTGAAAAGCGGCAAATCGCCGTCCCAATCTGCGATGAATACGCCGCCGTGCGCATCGACGAGCGCCGTCTCGTTCCAACGCGCGAATGGTTCATGCTCGGCTACGTCGATCTCGAGCCGTCGCGGCCACTGGCGCC
>DASPYC010000563.1:0-6922 GCA_035636955.1 Casimicrobiaceae bacterium | reverse complement strand
GGAATGGCACGATCAGCGAGCGATTGAGCGCGATGACCCAGGCATCAGGCTCGCCACGCTCACGAGCGGCTTCGCGTGCGGCGGCACGTACTTGTTCAGGCAGCCCGGCCAGTTCGTTATCGTTATGCAGCACCAGACCGTCGCTCGATTCATCGGCAAGAACGTTCTGGCTGAATTGCGTCGTCAACGCTGCCAGACGCTCGACGATTTCCTCGAGTCGCTTTTTCGCGGCAGCGGACAATCGCGCTCCAGCGAGCGCGAAATCCGTGTGGATGCGCTCGAGCAACCGAAGCTCTTCAGCGCGTAGCGAGAGGTTCGCCCGCTCCGCGTGCAAGCGATCAATCCGTGAAAACAACTTCGCGCTCAACAGGATTGCGTTGTGATGTGCCGCGAGCCGCGGCGCCATTTGACGCTCCACCGCTTGCAGCGCGGGTGACGTCTCCGACGCGCACAAGTTGTGAAACAACAGTTCGACGCGTCCCAACGTGCGGCCGGCGCGATCGAAGGCCGCCACGGTATTGGCGAACGTAGGCGCGTCACCGCTCGTCGCGATTGAGTCGATTTCGGTCCGATGCGCGTGCATTGCGGCTTCGAGAGCCGGCGCAAAATGTTCGGCTTGCACGCGCGCGAACGGCGGGAGTCCAAACAGCGTGTCCCAGGATTGCAGCAGCGGATTCGTATCGTTTGTCATGTCGATCGGGCTTTCCGGAATAGCGCGATTTTACTGCACCGCGTATAGTCCTCCGTCGTCCCATGGCCGCAATCGTTCAACCGATGCTCGCTTCTCCGCCGGCTCCGGCGCCGATGACGACCGCGCAGCGGTTTACGCTGCTGGCAACGGGGCTCGGCTTGTTCATGATCTTCCTCGATGCGCTGATCGTGAACGTGGCATTGCCATCGATTCAGGCCGACTTCCACGTCGGCGAAGCCGGTCTGCAATGGGTCGTCACGACCTATAGCATCGGCATGGCGGTCGCAATCATGTCGGGCGCGACGTTGGCCGACATGCACGGCCGGCGCAAGCTCTATATCGCCGGCATCGTCTTGTTCACCGCATCGTCGATCGCCTGCGGCATGGCGGCGACGCTCGATATGCTCAATGTCGCGCGGACCGTGCAGGGGATTGCCGCCGCGACGGTCAACGTGACATCGTTGGCGCTCGTCAGCGCCGCGTTTCCCGAGCCGAAGCAAAAGGCGCGTGCGATCGGCATCTGGACCGCGATTGCCAGCACGGCGACGGCGATCGGTCCGACATTGGGCGGACTGCTGGTGCAGAGCAGCGGATGGCGCAGCATTTTTCTCGTCAACGTTCCTGTCGGCATCGTGGCCGTCATGCTGACATTGCGCTTTGTCGCCGAGTCGCGCGATGTGCGACAGCGCCGCTTCGACGTTGCCGGCCAACTCCTCTTCGCGCTCGCGGTCGGCGCGTTTGCATATGCAGTGATCGAAGGACCGAAGATCGGCTGGCTCTCCGCGGAGATTCTCGCGCTGTTCGCGCTAGCCGCGGGTGCATTGGCCGCATTCATTCGAGGCGAGCATCGAAGCGCCGATCCAATGATGGATCTCGCTCTCTTCCGTGATCGCACCTATTCGCTGGCGATTGCCACCATTTTTTCAGTGCTTTTTTCCATTTACGGCATGCTGCTCGTCACCACGCAATATCTGCAGAACGTCCGCGGCTATTCGCCCACCGATACGGGGCTCCTGCTGCTGCCGTTCAGCGCGACCATGACGATCGTCTCGCTGAAGGCGGGCCGATTGGTTGGCAAGGTCGGCACACGGGCGCCGATCCTCTTCGGTCTCTCATCGCTGATCGCCGGGCTCGCGATCATGATCATATCGATGCCGGCGAGCATCGTCGCGGTTGTCGTTGGCTTCATCTTCGCTGCCCTCGGCGGTGCGCTTTGCCTGACGCCGATCACGTCGCTTGCCATGACGGCGGTGCCTCCCGAGCGTGCCGGCATGGCATCGGGAATCATGAGTGCGCAACGCGCGATCGGTTCCACCGTCGGGTTTGCGGTGCTCGGATCGATCCTGGCGGCGTGGTTGGCCATAACGCTCGATCGCGACCTTGCTGCGGCGCTACCGGACAAGGCGCAACGACATGACGTTGCGATGGCGATTATCGGCAACGCAAATCCCCGTGCTTATGCTGCGGAAATCGGACCACGCCGGCCGATTCAACACGAAAGCGCTGCACTTCGCGACGGCATCGTGCTCGCGGCCGACGCCGATTTCGTGCAGGGCATCCGGCTCGCGCTGGCGAGCGCCGTCGGATTGCTCGCCATCGTGCTCGCTGCCGGCATCGTTTGGTTCCCACGCCACAAGGAAGCGATTGCCGACGCCGAACAAGAGGCAACGAAGCTCGAGAAGGAAGAAGGCGGACGCGCGGAGATGTAGGGACGACCATGACGATTCAGCAGACGCTCGAGTTGGCCCTTGAACACTACGGAAATGGACGCCTGCGCGACACCGAGGCGTTGTGCCGGCAAATTCTCGATGTCGAGCCAAAGCACGCCGACGCGCTGCATTTGCTCGGGGTGCTGGCCCACCAGGCCGGTCGCAACGTTGACGCGGTTGCACTCCTGCGCGGCGCAATCGCGAGCAAGCCGCAGAGCGCTGAATATCACAGCAATCTCGGCGTTGTGCTGACGGCGCTGGGACGCGTCGATGAAGCCGCCGTCGCGTGCCGCCAAGCGCTCGCGCTCAATCCTAATTTTGCCGAAGCTCACTATAACCTTGGCAACGCTTTAAGGGACGCGGGCCGGTTCGATCAAGCCGCCGATGCGTATCGCCAGGCCTTGACGATCAAGCTCGACTATCCGCAAGCGCACAACAATCTCGGCAATGTGCTGCGCGAGATGGGCGAATTCGATCAAGCCGAAAGCGCATATCGCGATGCGCTGTTCTTCAAACCCGACGACGCGCATGCGCGCAGCAATCTGGCGAATGCATTGAAGGATATGGGTCGTCTGGATGAGGCAATCGACGCGCATCGCCTTGCCGTGGAAACGGCCCCGACGAGCGCAGAAATCCACAGCAATCTGATTCTGACGCTCCACTATGCGGCCAACGCCGATGCGGGCGTCATCCTTTCGGAATGCCGGAGATGGAACACCCGACACGCTGAACCGCTGCGCGAGCGCGTCCGTCAACATGAAAATGATCGCTCGCACGCCCGACCGCTACGCGTGGGTTTCGTTTCGCCGGATCTACGCACGCACTCGGTCGCGTGCTTCTTGCTGCCGCTGTTGGAAGTGCGCGACAAAAAAGTGGTCCACGCAACTTGTTACGCAACGGCAACCAAGACGGATGCGGTGACAGACCGCTTACGCGCGGCGAGCGATGCTTGGTATAGTTTGGTGAGTCTATCCGATGATAGAGCCGCGCAACGCGTTCGCGAAGATCAAATTGATATCCTCGTTGATTTGAGTGGGCACGGCGCCAACAATCGGCTTCTGATGTTTGCCCGCAAGCCCGCGCCCGTACAGATCACGTATCTAGGATTAGTCGGCACGACCGGTCTTGCGACGATGGATTACCGACTGACCGACTCGTTCGTCGACCCTTCAGAAGGGGAGAGTTTCGGCACCGAGCGCTTGATCCGCATGCCGGACACCGCGTGGTGCTTCGCGCCGCTATCAGGCGGCCCGCCCATCTTGCAATTGCCTGCGGTCACGAACGGGTATGTGACATTCGGCAGCTTCAACAGTCTCGCCAAGGTCACGCCCGATGTGCTCGATTGCTGGGTCCGGATTCTGCAGCAAGTTCCTGGTTCGCGAATAATTTTGAAAGACGTCGCGCTGCGCGCCGCCGAAGTGGTGGCGCGAACGCGTAGATTCTTCATCGAGCGCTCGATTGGTCCCGAGCGGCTCGAGCTTCTCATCGACGATCGCTCTCAACTCCAGCATCTGTCGCAGTACGATCACGTCGATATCGCGTTGGATACGTTTCCGTGTCCGGGCATGGCGACGACCTGCGAAGCGCTATGGATGGGCGTTCCGGTGATCACACTCGCCGGTTTGCATCATCGGTCACGCGTGGGCGCGAGTCTCTTGACGAACGCAGGACTGCCGGAGTTCGTTGCGTCGACGCCGGAGGCCTATGTGCAGTTTGCTGCGACCTTGGGCGCCGACCTTTCGCGCCTCGCGAATCTGCGAACGACAATGCGCGAGCGCACACAGCAATCCGCATTGATGGACGGACAGCGTTTCGCCCACGCACTCGAATCCAGTCTTCGCGACGTGTGGCGAAACTGGTGCGAGCAACACCCGAAGCGCGGAGGATGAGCAGCAGAACCGCCGCGTCGACGGTCACAATCGTACGTTGTTCACCGATGGAGCATCGTGCCATCTGGTTGACAGAGTAAAAAGGGATTCCCGCTTGCGTAGGAACTGGTCGGGCAAGGTTGAGTGAACACGACAAGTAGCTAACGGAGGAATTCGGATAATGAATCAATACAGTTCGATTGTTGGGGGCAGACAGCCCGGCAAGCACGCCATGTGGTGCCTCGGCACTGGCGTTGCGGCGCTAGTACTCGTCGCGCTTTCGTCGGCGCAGGCGCAAACGCCGTCGATGCCCAAGAGTCCGGTGACGATCAACGTCATCGACGTCGCCGGTGATTTGGCGCTGACTCAGGCCGCGATCGAAGCGTATCAGGCAAAGCATCCGGAGCTCGTCTCCAAAGTGACCTTCAACAAGGCGCCGGCGCCGGAACTCGCCGGCAAGCTCAAGGCGATGCAAGCGGCGGGCCGCAGCGACATCGACTTGGTCTTGACTGGGGTGGGCGCGTTGTCGGCAGGCATCGACCAGGGACTTTGGATCAAGGTGCTACCCGATTACGCCGCCAAGTTTCCAAACGTCCTCGAAAACTATCTGCCTGCGGCGCGCAAGATGAACGATTTGGCCCAAAACCAGGCGCTCGTCGTCACGTTCATGCCGGCGGGTCCGCTGCTCGAATACAACCCGGCGAAGGTTAAGCAGGTCCCGACGACCCCGCAGGAGCTGCTTGCTTGGTGCAAGGCCAATCCTAACCGTTTCGCGTATGCGCGCCCCGCCAATTCGGGTCCCGGCTTCACGTTCATCATGGGACTGCCCTACATTCTTGGTGACAGCGATCCACGCGATCCCGCAAAGGGCTGGGAGAAAACCTGGGCTTATTTGAAGGAGCTCGATTCCTGCATCGAGTACTACACGACAGGGACAGGTGCAGTCATGAAAGAGTTAGGCGAAGGATCGCGCGACATGACGGTCACGATGACCGGCTGGGATCTGAACCCGCGTATCCTCGGCATCGTTCCGAAGGAATTCAAGGTCACGCCGTTCAAGAACATGACGTGGGTGAACGATGCGCATTACATGGCCGTTCCGAAGGGGATTCCGCCGGAAAAGCTTGCGGTGGTTCTTGATCTGATGGCATACCTGCTGACACCCGAAGCGCAAGCGTTGACCTACGACAAGGGCTATTTCTATCCGGGTCCGTCGGTGAAAAACGTGCCGCTCTCGATGGCGCCCAAGGAGAGTCAGGACGCGATCAAGGAATTCGGGCGCCCCGAATACGAGGCGTGGCTCACGCAGTATCCGCACGTGCCGACGCTTGACGCGAAGGCCATCGTCGAGGCGTATCGGCGCTGGGACAGCGATATCGGCGCGCGAAAGACGAAATAACATATCGTTTCCGCCTTGGACGACTCTGTGCGTACCGTATAGGATCACGGCGAGCAATAGCGTACGACATCGCCGAAGACCAAAGCCGCATGGCCTGTCCGAACCACGTCTTGCATCGGGCGCATGGATCTCCGCTGGAAGGAGGGCGCGGGATGCTGCGGCGCTGTGCGGTCACAGCGGTCCTTACGCTCACGCTCGGTGCCGCGGACATCGTTCGTGCACAACCGGCTTTCGCGATTCCGCACACCGGAACGCTCAAAGCGGTGAATGACAGCGGGGTAGTGCGTCTGGGCTACCGCGAAAACTCTCCGCCTTTCGCGTTTCTCGACCCGGCAAAGAAGCCGGTGGGCTATTCACTCGACCTCTGCGAGATCGTTGTCGAGGAAATCGCAGCCGAGCTCGGCAAGGACATCCGTGCCGCGTATCGTCCCGTTACGCCGGAGAACCGTTTCGAGCTCATGAATTCGGGTGAGATCGACCTCGAATGCGGCTCCACTACCAATAATGTCGAGCGCCGCAAAATCGCCGCGTTCTCGCCGACGATGTTCGTCACGGGCACGAAGCTATTGGTCCGCCGCGGCAGCGGCATCCTCAACTTCCGCGACTTGGCCGGCAAGGTCGTCGTATTGACCCGCGGCACCGTGCATGAAGCAGCGATTCCCAAACTTGCAGAGCGGCAGAACGTGGCCGCGAAGTTTGTCTTTGCCGGTGATCACAACGAGTCGTTCCAGATGGTCGCAAACGGCAAGGCCGATGCGTTCGCGAACGACGATGTGCAGCTCTACGGGATGCTCGCCGACAAGAAGGCCGCCAGCGATTTCCGCGTCGTCGGCGACTTCCTCACCTATGCCGACTATGCGCTCATGTTCCGGAAGGACGATCCCGAGTTCGCCGAAGTTGTCGAGCGCGCGTTCCGACGCCTGAGCGGCAGCCGCGAGATCGTTGCAATCTACGCACGTTGGTTCGAAAAGCCGTTGCCGTCTGGCGTTCGCATCAATCTGCCGATGAGTCCGCATCTCGAGGAGATTTTTCGCGTGCAGGGACTGCCAGCCGATTAAGCGAGGAGAGACTCCATGGCCAAACAACATAAGCCGTTGTACCGCTCGCTGTATTTCCAGGTCGTCGTCGCGATCGTGATCGGCGTGCTCCTCGGGTATTTCAAGCCCGAGTGGGGAGCCGAAATGCGACCGCTCGGCGACGCCTTCATCAAGCTGATCAAGATGATGATCGCGCCGATCATTTTCTGCACGGTCGT
>DASPYC010000562.1:0-3658 GCA_035636955.1 Casimicrobiaceae bacterium | reverse complement strand
ATGAATCCTGACGTCGAAGTGGCGACCGACGCGCTCGTCTGCGCGATCCAATGGTTGGACGCGCATCCCGAAGTGGGTGCGCTGGCGCCGATGGCACGGGGACCCGACGGCAGGCACCATTACCTCTGCAAGCGTTATCCTGCGGTGCTCGATTTGCTGCTGCGCGGTTTCGCCCCCGGTGTCGTGCGCGCGTTGTTCCGCCGCCGCCTCCATCATTACGAAATGCGTGACCTGATTGACGTTAAGCCACCACGCGAGGTCTTCGGCGTACCCGCGCTCTCTGGCGCATTCATGCTGGTGCGCCGCGAAGCGATCGATCGGACCGGCGGCTTCGATCCGTCGTTCTTCCTCTACTTCGAGGATTACGATTGGAGCATGCGGCTTGCACGCGTCACGACAACTGCCTACGTACCGTCGGTGCGCATCATTCATTACGGCGGCGATGCCGCCCGCAAAGGCTGGCGGCATATCGAATCGTTCTTGAAGAGCGGCGTGCGCTTCTATCGCAAGCACGGCTGGAAGTGGGTCTGACGCGATGATGCCTGCGACCCGCGACTTGATCGTTGTCACCGGAGCCGGCGGCTTCGTCGGTACGGCGTTGACCTCGCATTTGCGCGCCGCGGGCCGCCGCTTTCGCGGAATCGTGCGCGCTTTGGAGTTTTCTCAGACACCTTCGACCAATTACCACGTGGTCAGCGACCTTGCGACGGCGTCGGACGATGCGCTGACGCATGCGTTGGCAGGTGCCCGTGCCGTCGTGCATCTCGCCGCACGCGCGCACGTCATGCATGAGCCTCTGCGCGATCCGCTCGTCGCCTATCGCGAGGCCAACGTCGTCGCGACGCAACGGATCGCGAAAGCCGCCGTACGGGCCGGCGTCAAGCGCTTCTTGTTCGTGAGCTCGATCAAGGTGAACGGCGAGGCGACGCGTCCCGGACAACCGTTTCACGAAAGCGATCCACCGCATCCCTATGAGGCTTACGGGCGCACCAAATGGGAAGCGGAGCAAGCACTTTTGGACGTTGCCCGGTCGACCGGAATGTCGTGCTTCATTTTGCGGCCGCCGCTGGTTTACGGACCGCAGGTGCGCGGCAATTTTCTGGCATTGTGGAGAGCGGTCGAACGCGGTGTGCCGCTCCCGTTGGGCCGCATCGACAATCGCCGTAACTTGCTCTACGTGGGCAATCTGATTCACGCGATCGTCGCGCTGCTCGATTCTCCGCAGGATGAGGGCGGCATGTGGCTTATCGCGGATCGAGAATCGGTATCGACGCCGGAGCTCGTCAATCGAATCGCTGCGGCGTTGCGGATTCCTTCGCCGATTGCGAAGCTACCCGTCACATTGTTGCGTGCCGGCGCGGCAGTCACGGGACGGAGGGCGATGGCCTCGCGTCTCGTCGATTCACTCGAGATCGATGCTTCCGTGCTGGTGCGGCGGATCGGTGCGCTGCCATACGCGCTCGACGAAGGCCTGGCGGCGACGGCGACGTGGTGGCGGAGCCGTCAGGAATGACAGAAGAGCGCGGATGCCGTTCGGTGCATGCTCGCTATAATCGCCGCACGTCAAAAGAAGGTATTGGATGAGCGTACGCGAAGGTGGACGTCGATCGGACGCGTTGCGACCGGTCGTCATCACGCGCGGCTTCACGAAGCACGCCGAAGGCTCGGTGCTGATCGCGCAAGGTGAGACGCGAGTGCTTTGCACGGCAAGCGTCGAAGAGGGCGTGCCGGCTTTTCTCAAGGGCCGTGGCGAAGGCTGGATCACGGCCGAGTATGGAATGCTGCCCCGCTCGACGCACACGCGAATGCGGCGTGAGGCTGCCGAAGGCAAGCAATCGGGGCGTACGCAGGAAATTCAGCGTTTGATTGGCCGCAGTCTTCGCGCGGTCGTCGATCGTGCCGCGTTGGGTGAGCGGACGCTGCGCATCGATTGCGACGTGTTGCAAGCCGATGGAGGAACGCGCTGCGCATCGATCACCGGCGCCTGCGTTGCGGTTGCCGACGCGATTCTCTGGGGCAAGACGCACAAGGTGCTCGATGGTAATCCGCTGCACGATTTCGTCGCTGCCGTGTCGGTCGGCATCGTTGCCGGCGTCCCGATGCTCGATCTCGACTACGCGGAAGATTCGGCCTGCGACACCGACATGAATATCGTCATGACCGCGAGCGGCGGCTTCGTTGAATTGCAGGGAACGGCGGAAGGCGCGCCGTTCACCCGCGACCAAATGGATGCGCTCGTGGCGCTCGGCGAACGCGGGATTCGCAAGTTGATTGCCGCGCAAAAGGCGGCGCTCAAGACGTGATCGCTCGCTTGGTTCTCGCGTCGAGCAATCCCGGCAAGCTCCGCGAATTTGGCCGCTTGCTCGAGCCGCTCGGAATTGCAGTTATGGCACAGGGTGACCTTGGAATCCCGGATGCCGACGAGCCACATGTCACCTTCGTCGAAAATGCGCTTGCCAAGGCACGTCATGCGAGCGCGTTTGCGAAATTGCCTGCGCTGGCGGACGATTCCGGCATCTGCGTCAGCGCGCTGAACGGCGCGCCCGGCATTCAAAGCGCGCGTTATGCCGGCGAACCGAAATCCGATGCGCGTAATAATGCCCAATTGGTTGCCGCGCTTGCCGGGGTCGCGGACCGGCGCGCGCATTACTACTGTGTGCTGGTATTGATGCGTCGCGCCGACGATCCGCAGCCGCTGATCGCCGAAGGAACGTGGTGGGGGACAATTGCGGATGAAGGGCGTGGCGTCGGCGGCTTTGGCTACGATCCCCATTTTCGCGACGCGGAGACCGGGATGAGCGGGGCGGAAATGCCGCTGGAATTGAAAAATGCCGTGTCGCATCGCGGCAAGGCGATGCGAGCGCTGATTGCGCATCTGAATGAGCTTCGTGAACATGAACGCTGACAAGTCCGCGACCGTCGTGGCGTTTTCGGCTTCGACGCTCACCCGCCCGAAGTTCAAGGCGCTGCCGCCGCTGTCGCTGTACGTGCACATTCCATGGTGTCTGAAGAAATGTCCGTACTGCGACTTCAATTCACACGAGGCGCGCGACGATGTGCCGGAAGGCGCTTATGTCGATGCGCTTCTTGCCGACCTCGAGTTCGCGCTGCCGTCGATTTGGGGCCGGAAGGTGATTTCGGTTTTTATTGGCGGCGGCACGCCAAGCCTGTTTTCGCCCGAATCGATCGAGCAACTTCTTTCGGGCATTCGCGCTCGCGTTCCGCTCTACCCGGACGTCGAGATCACGCTCGAAGCCAATCCGGGAACGTTCGAGCGCGCCAAATTCGCCGGTTTTTATGCGGCGGGCGTCAATCGACTGTCGATCGGGATTCAGAGCTTCGACCCGCGACATCTGCAAGCGCTGGGGCGCGTGCATGATGCCGATGAGGCGCGCCGCGCGGCCGAGGCGGCGATGATGATGTTCGACACGGTAAATTTCGATCTGATGTACGCGCTTCCAGGTCAAACGCCGGACGACGCGCGGCGCGATCTCGACATCGCGCTTGAATTTTCGCCGCCGCATCTTTCTTTCTATCATCTGACGCTCGAGCCCAACACGTTGTTCCATCGTTATCCGCCGCCGTTGCCTGACGATGACGCTGCCGCCGATATGGAGGAGATGATCGATGTCGTGCTTTCGCGCGCCGGTTATTTTCA
>DASPYC010000561.1:0-2106 GCA_035636955.1 Casimicrobiaceae bacterium | reverse complement strand
GCACTTGAAACTCCTTCAACTGCGTAGTTACGCCGAAAAGCTGCAAATCGACATCGCACGGTACGCCGCCGAGATGGACGATCATCTGTATCTGCAACGCATTCGAGAACACATGCAAAGTGGGCGAGAGAGCGGTGTTCGGCATACGCCGACGTTCTTCGTCGATAACAAGATCCAGGACGTCTCGTTCGGCTTGCGTTCGCTGTTCGACGCGGTCGACGTTGCATTAAGGGAATTGATGAAATCGTGATCACGCTCGCGTGACCGCGACCGGACCTCGGCGGCATTGCCAGCAGCATCTTCGGGTTGCCGCTGTCGGCATGATCAGATGGCACGTCCGGCTAGGCGGCCACCTACGCGATTGTAATAACTGCAATCCGTCTCGACCCCAATTTGCCGCGGGTGACAAAGGGCAGACCGTGTCCGGACGCTAACCCGTTGTTCCCTCGCAATGCATCGCGATGCGATGTCGTCGTGAGCGCGGCACCAAATTTGCGGACGTTCGGCTTGTCCGCATGGAGAATCCTCAATCCCCCAACGACACCCGTCTATCGAACGCCACAACCCATCCGATTCGCCGAGTGGTTGGGCTATTGGCTGTCGTGCTGATCGTTGTGTTTGGCGCGCTGATTGCGTGGTTGTCACGCGAGCAGACCCTCGTCGCCGCTGCTGCGACGCTCGTTGACCGTGCCAACGGTCAGATCGCCCTCGATCGGGTATCAGGCTCGTTGCTCCGTCCAATCCATGTCGAGCATGCGGTGCTCAAGAACGGCCGCTACGAGTTCATTCTGGAGAACACGACGTTTCGCTGGTCGCCGCTGTGGCTCTTCGCCGGCGTCGTGGCGTTCGATCCGGTCACCGTGGAGCGGGCGCGCATCGTGAGTGGTGCCGCGAGCAATGAACCGGCACGACCACCTCAATCGCTGGCGCTGCCCCTCAAGCTGCGCCTGGATCGCGCCACGATCGATCGGCTTACCGTCGTGCGCGGTGACATCGAGCGCGAAGTCGGTCCGCTGACGATGGACGTCCACGCAGGCGCGAAATCGCTCGCGGTGGGGATCGAGCCCGCGCAAACGCCGTGGGGACGACTGACCGTTCGCGCCGATATCGCGAACGAGCCGCCGTTCACGTTGCATGGCAAGCTGGACTTTGAGCGTACCGGCGATCGTCCGCTGGCAGCGCACATCGACGCGAATGGCGAGCTTGCGCGGATCGACCTTCGATCATCGTTACGCGCGCAGACGTCAACGGTCGACGCGAGTGCGATCGTGCAACCGTTTGCGCCACAAGTCATCGAGCGCATGCAGGCTCGATTACACGCAGTCGATCCACGTCATCTGACCGACGGCGCACCGGCAGCGCTGCTCGAAGGTGCACTCGACGTTGCGGCGGAAGGCAACGTCGTGCGCGGCAAGATCGAGGTCGCGAACGGGATCGCAGGAACCATCGACGACGATCGAATGCCGCTGTCGCTCGTTGCGGCGTCGATCGACGTGCAGCCGGATAGCTGGGCGCTGACGGACCTTCGCATCGGTCTCGGTTCCGCCGGTGAGCTGGCAGGAAATGGCAAATGGACGGCCGATGAAGTGGCGCTGAACGTGCGTGGAGACGGCGTGAATCTGCGCGGAGTGCATCGCGGCCTCGATCCGACGCGATTGACCGTCAAGCTGGATGCGACCGGAAATATCTCGCAGCAGCGTATCGGCCTTGCGCTCGCGCAGTCGAATCGCCGCTTTGTGCTCGACGGGACCCTCGACAGCGAAAGGCTCAACGTGCAACGCGCCCGCCTTACCGCCGGCGATGCGGCGGCGGAGGTACGGGGCACCATCGGGCTCAGTCCTGAGCATGCGTTCGATGTTCGCGCCGATTTGCGACGCTTCGATCCGTCCCGTTTCGGCAAGTTTCGTAACGCGCAGCTGAATGGCAAACTGAGCGCGACCGGTACGCTTGCACCGATTATTCGCGTGAGAGCCGATGGCGATCTCACGCCAAGCACCGTGGTCGGCTTGCCCGCGACCGGACATGCGCGCTGGCGCTCGATTGGTGTCGACGATCCGCGAATCGCGATCGACACGAGCGGAAAGATCGGCGAGACAAAGTTCGACG
>DASPYC010000560.1:0-2016 GCA_035636955.1 Casimicrobiaceae bacterium | reverse complement strand
GCCGTTGGTAATAAGTACGTTGTAAACACACTCACCGAGACCAGCATGGCGGCCCAGCTGGTTAACGTCGCCGTCGTCTCGGCGTTCGCGATGGTCCTGACCTACATGCTCGCATCGGTTCGATGCGAACGCATCTCGCAGGCCGGTGATCACGATCGCGCCGAGCGGCTCAACCGCAACGTCGGAATCGGCTCGTCGGTTGTCTACGTGATCGTGATGTCGGTCGTCTTCTTGCGTGCGTGGACTGCCGCACCATCCTAGGAGACCCAATGCTGTACTGGCTCACGCTCGCCGGTGCGCAATAGGCGGTCACCATGGCGAAGCTCTTGTCAACTTCGGCACAACGCGTCCAGGACGCCTTGAACGCGGCTGGAGTCGCCGCATCGATCGTCGAATATGACGTTCCGGCGAGAACATCGGCAGAAGCGGCCTCGGTGCTGCGCTGTTCGGTGGCGCAAATCGCCAAGTCGCTGGTGTTTCGTGCCGCGTCGGGAGCGCCCGTTCTGGTCATCGCGAGCGGCGCGAATCGCGTCGACGAAGCGAAGGTGTCCGCGGTCATCGGCGAGGCAATTGGCCGTGCCGATGCCGCATTCGTGCGCGAACGCACCGGTTACGCAATCGGCGGTATTCCACCGCTGGGACACGCGAGCGCGCTAACGACGTTGATCGACCGGGAACTGCTCCGCTACGACACCGTCTATGCAGCAGGAGGTACGCCCCACGCGATGTTTCCGTTGTCGCCTGCCGACCTCGTACGCGTCACCGCCGGAACAGTTGTCGATGTCGCGCTGTTCGCACCGCAGGGAGGTTTGTGATGCGTAACGCCTTGGCCTTTCGCAGCGCGGCAATCGTACTTTTCGCTGCGCTCGCAGGTTGCGCCGGATTCGATTCTCCCGGCTCTGGCGGTCCCGCGGCCGACGCGCCGACGCTTCGCGTCGGCGATCGCTGGGTCTACCGCGCCGCCGACGGATTCCGCGTCGCGTTGCAGTGGAGCGAAATGCATGTCGTGACGTCCGTCACCCCGGGCGCCATCACCGTTCGCATCACGGAAGCCGGTCCGAATGCGCGAGGCGAGCGCACCGAAGTGTGGTCGGCACCGGGCCTGCTCGCATCGGGCGCGGTCTTTGACGACGAAACGCGGCGCTTCTCGACGCCGATCAAGATCTACGACTTCCCGCTCGCGCCGGGCGAGCGTTGGAATCAGTGGGTCGACAATCTTAATGCCGCGACGAACAAGACGGGGCAGATCAATCGTTACGTCACCGTCGGCGGATGGGAAAAAGTCGCAACGCCGGCGGGCACATTCGACGCTATCAAGCTTCGCGTCCTCATGCGTCTCGACGACGAGGAGTTCTGGCGGGGACCCACGCAGTGCAATTACCTGATCTACTATTCGCCTGCCGTCGGCGCCATGGTTCGCGCGGAGAAAAACGCGGAATACTGGGAAAAGAGTGATCGGCGCGACGGCGTCGGCGCGATTACCGCGCAGCACGCCGTGCTGGAGCTCGAGTCGTATTCGCGCGGCGGAACATAGTTAGCGACGGCGCTGCTTCGCTTGCTTGCGGGGATTTCGAGCCGCGCTTCGCAATGCGGCGTCCAGCGCGTGCCGCAACCACTCCTTCATCGCGGGCGGATTCTCGAGCGCTTCTTCGGGCGCGCGAAAATAGCTTGTCGTGTGAATGGCCCCATCCTTGGATTCGTAGCGGAACGGCTCGAGTCCGCGGTCAACGAATGCCCCACGCGTTCGTTCATCGGTCTTGAAATACAACACATCGTCGATGATGATGGCAACGATTGTTCCGTCGACGTAAACGCCATGACCGCCGAACATCGCCCGCGCGGTGGCGCGTCCCGCCGGCGAAGCGAGCTCGAGAATATGGTCGACGAAACCCGGCGTGTTGGCCATCGAATCGATGCGGCCGTCACACGCCGAGGCGCCGCCAGATCGTCGTCGTCAACGTCGCCTGATTCAACGTATAGAAGTGGAGGCCGGGCGCGCCGGCTTCCAGCAGATCT
>DASPYC010000559.1:0-4773 GCA_035636955.1 Casimicrobiaceae bacterium | reverse complement strand
CGGCGTCGTTGAAATTGCTTTCGCGCGCGATGGTGCCGCCCTCCAGCAGGCACGCGATTCGATCCAGCGTGTACTGCGCCTCTTGCGGCAACTGTGTCAGGCCTTCGCGAAACAGTGTCTCGGCGCGATCGTATTCGCCGGCGCGGGAGAGCGCGCTCGCCAAATTGCAAGCCGCTCGCGCACGCGTTGTGCGATCGGGCAACTTCTGCGCAATCTCGTACGCTCTGCCGAGCAGCCGCCTCGCCTCGTCGTTGCGATCCATGATGCGGAATTGGCGCCCGATGACGACGAGCATCTCGGCGCGATTGGCGTCGGACTCGTCATGTTGTCGGTCGATGATTGCTTCCGCCCGCGATAGCAGCTCGCCGGCGGTAAACGGCTTGCCGGAAGGCGCCGCATCGGACAGCAGAAAAGCATTGAAATCATTGATCGCTTCGGCGCGCGAAAGTTGTCGCAGTGCGAAGTCGCGCTGCTCGGTCGCGGCGCGTGCTTGGTCGTCCGCACGATTGCGCTGCTCTTCGGCAATTAACGCCTGGCGAGTCGCACGGTCGGCTTGCGTGATCGTCCCGGCGAGACCGCCGATCATTGCGACAGCCGCAAGAGCGCTCAACGCAACCGCGACGCGATTTCTGCGGACGAATTTGGCGGCACGATATCCCAGCGCATCGGGCCGCGCACTCACCGGCTCATGGCCGAGATGGCGCCGAATGTCGTCAGCGAACGCCGTGACGGAAGCGTAGCGCTCCTGAGGATCTTTCTTGAGTGCCTTGGCGACGATGTTTTCGAGATCGCCTTTCAATTGATGCCGGAGCCGTTCCGGCGTCGCCGCACGCCTCCCCGCGTTGTCGCGAAGCGCTTCGACGGTGAGCGTCTTCGTGGATCCGACCGTGTCGGAAAGCCGCGGCGGGTCGGTATCGACGATCGCTTCGATCAAAGCCGCCGGCGACCGCCGGCAATCGCCGATGGGATGCTGGCCGGCCAAGAGGACGTAGAGCAGCACACCCAGCGCATAAACGTCGGTCGCCGTCGTCACCGCATTGCCGAGCAGCTGTTCAGGGGCGGCAAATTCGGGCGTGAGAGCACGACCGGCGTCGCGGGTCAATTGGCTCACGTCGCCGAGCGCGGCTTCGTCCTCCAGCAGCTTCGCGATGCCGAAATCCAGCAGCTTAACGGTGCTGCGGTCGCCGACCAGCACATTCGACGGCTTGATGTCTCGGTGGATGACGAGATTGGCGTGAGCGTGGGCGACGGCGGCCAGCACGTCGACGAACAAACGAAGACGTGCAGCGACGCCGAGCCGATTGACATCGCAATAACTGTCGATCCGCTCGCCTTCGACGTACTCGATCACCAAATACGGTTGTCCGGTGGGCGAGACGCCGGCGTCGATCAAGCGCGCGATGTTCGGATGGGTAAGCCGAGCAAGAATGCTGCCCTCGCGCTGAAAACGTTCCTCGCCTGCGCGTCCGACCAGTGCGGCGTTCAACAGCTTGATGGCGACTTTGCCCTCGAAACGGCCGTCGCTGCGCCGAGCGAGCCACACGGTCCCCATGCCGCCCTGGCCGAGCGGCGCTTCCAATGTGTAGGCGCCGATCGTTTGACCGACCAGCGATGACTGTTGTGCGAAGGCAGAAAATGGACTGCGCGCAAGAAAGCCTTCGCGCTCGAGCGCCTCTTGTTCCTTCAGGAGCGCTTCGAGCTCGGCAGCGAGCGTTTCGTCGTCGCCACGCAATTGCAGAAGCCATGCCGAACGCTCGTCAATGTCGAGGTCGAGCGCCCGATCGAGCAGCGGACTCAATCGCTGCCAGCGGTCGTGGTCGAGGATCACCGCAGTTACGTGAGCGGGAAATCGCTCTTGAGCGCGTGATGCAGGTAGAGCCGCGCCTTTTCCCAATCGCGGTGCACCGTCCGCTCGGAGACGCCGCGAAGAGTTGCGATCTCGGCAATCGAGAAGCCGCAAAAGAACTTGAGATCGACGAGCTGCGCGAGGTCCGGCTCGACGGTGGCGAGCTCGTCGAGCGCTTCGCCGACGCGCGTTAGCTGCTGATCATCGACCGCGGCGTCGGCGATGTCGGTATTGAGCGATGTGAATTCGAATTCGCTGCCGCGTTTTTGCGTCTGACGGCTCCGCATGTAGTCGATGATCAAACCGCGCATCGCGCGCGCCGCGTAAGCGATGAAGTGGGCGCGGTCCGCGAACGAAATCTTGACCCGGCCCGACATGTTGAGAAACGCCTCGTGCAGAACCGTCGTCGCGCCGAGCGACCCCAATGCCCCGTTACGCACGAGCTCGCGCTTGGCGACTCTGTGCAACTCGCCGTATAAAGCCTGGAAGAGCTGTTGCGCGGCCGCCGGATCGCCTTTCTGCGTCGACGCGAACAGCGAGGGAATCGTCGTTTCCAAGGCGACATCTCCGAGCAATGCGCCAGGCCCGGAGTATATGACATCTGGATAACGGCCGCGCGCCGAATTTTCGGCCTTGGAGACGGGGATTAGTCGCCCATATCCTGTCATCCCGAGAAGTGCGAAACTGTTGCGGTCACCTTCCTTGCCGGCGTCGCCGTTCGGCGCACCGTCGATATGAGCGCTGGTCGCGGTTGTCGTTGCCTAATGGCTCTTGGCGAAATCGCCGCCGTACGCGTACGCGAAACCGTCCGGACTCAGGTACTTGCGTAACGCCGCATTGACATCGGCGACGCTGAGCCCGGCAATCGCGGCATCGATCTTCGCCGCAAAATCGAAGCGACGGTCCAGATACGATTGCTGCATCAGCGCCGCAGCGACGGTCGCATCCTGAGTGCGTGCAAGCTGGCGCTGCTTGAGGACGCTATCCTTCGCCTGCGCGATCTCGGCCTCGGTGAAGCCATCGCGTACGGCGCGCGCGAGCTCTTCGGTCAGCGCCACGCGGAGCTTCCCGAGATTCTGCGGCGCGAAGATTGCAAACATGCCAATCGTTGCGTTGGGCTCGAAGCTCGACGCATCGAACGAGCTGCGGATGCCGTAGCTCAGCCCGTCTTTTTCGCGCACGCGCGACCACAATCGCGACGCGCCCGGCGTCCCCAGTATGTGATTCGCGAGGAGGAGCGCAGGATAATTGGCGCTGGTGTCGCTCATCGGAATGCCGAATCGCGCGAGCATCGCCGCGTTGGCTTTGTCTGGCGTTTCGATTTCGATCGATGTTGCCGGCTTCGTTATCAGCGGATCGGGTACGCGCACAAATGGCGTTGGCGTCGTCCATGTACCGAATATCTCGGCGAGCACGGGCCGCAACGCGGTGGAATCGAAGTCGCCGACGATAGCCAGTTCCGCATAGGAGCCCCCGAAAAACTGCCGATGAAAGCTCTTCACGTCGTCAAGCGTCGTGGCGGAAAGGGTCTCAAGTTCCTCGTCGAGCGTCGGCATGTAACGAACATCGTTGCGTGGATACGGATTGCGGTAACGTCCGAGGGCGCGCGCGGTCACTGCTTCCGGGCTTTGCCGTTCGGCCTCGAGCGAGGCCATCTGCTCACGCTTGAGGACTTCGAATTCCGCCGGGGGAAACGCCGGCGCGCGCAGCACTTCCCCGACCAGCTTCAACGTGTCTGCAGCGCCGGAGCGAACCGTTTCGCCCGTTGCAACGGTTCGCGTCTCCGTGCCGTTGATAGTGAGGCGTGCATGCAACTGATCGAGCGCGTCTTCGATTTGCTGGCGGCTGCGCTTGGCCGTGCCGCGCATCAGCATCGCGGCAGCGAGCTCGCCTTGCGGCGTGCGACCGGCGAGCGATTCCTCATCACCTTCGTGAATCTGCAGTGCAAACTGAATTTTTTCGCCGCGCGTCTTCTTCGGCAGCAACGCGACCTTCATCCCGTTTGCCAACACGAATCGCTCGGTGCGGGCTTCCAGATTCGCCGGCGTCGGGTCGAGGTCCTCGCCGGCCGCTAGCGCAGGATCGCCTTTGTAGTCACGCAGCATATCGATGACGTCGACCGGCGCTACGTTCGGCGCACGATCCGGCTTGGATTCGGGAACGAACAGTGCGACCGTGCGATTCGCGGGCTTCAGATATTGCGTCGCGACGCGATTAACGTCAGCCGCACTGACTTTGCGCCAACGATCACGCTGCAGAAAGAACAACCGCCAGTCGCCGGCGGCGATCGATTCGGACAGCCTGACGCCCAGTGCAGTGGGATTGGCGATCGCATCGTCGACGTTCTTCAATGCCCGCGCTCGCACCCGATCGACTTCCGCGTCGGTCACGGGGCTGGTCCGCACATCTTCCAGCGTCGTCACCATGGCAACGCTCGCGGCATCGAGCGAATCGGTTGGGGGCAGTTGGGCGTAGAAAACGACGGCTCCAGGATCGTGCAAAGAAAGCGCGAAGCCGCCAACACTCGTCGCTTTGCGCGCGTCGATCAGCGCTTTGTACAGACGGCCCGCGGGCGCAATCGTCATCACATTGGCAAGCGCTTGGAGCGGAACGAAATCCGGATGAGCGCCCGGGACGACGTGATAGCCGACGCCGATCAACTGCGTGTCGCCGGAGCGGCGCAACGTCACCGATCGCTCGCCATCCTGAACCGGTTCCTCGGTGTAGAGGCGCGGCAGCACGCGAGCAGGCTTCGGTATCGGGCCGAAATCGCGGACGATGGTCGCGAGCGTCTTGTCGGCGTCGAAGCGACCGGCGACGATCAGCACCGCGTTGTCGGGCTGGTAATACATGCGATAGAACGCTTGCAACCGGCCGATGTCGACATTCTCGACGTCCGAGCGCGCGCCGATCGTCGCCTTCCCGTA
>DASPYC010000558.1:0-7751 GCA_035636955.1 Casimicrobiaceae bacterium | reverse complement strand
GGCTGCAAGCAGCAGATGCGTTCCATCGATTGGCTCCGGCGTGCCGTCGGACTCCCGTAACAGTAGCCGAATCCCCATCGGCGTGCGGTCGATTTTTGCGATCGATGCGCCGAGGTGATAGCGAACGCCTTCGCTTTTGATTTGCTTGAACACGATCGCGGCAAGATCGGTATCCTCGCGCGGCAGGATTCCTGCGGCGATATCGACAACGGTGACTTCGCTGCCGAGCCGGCGAAAGGCCTGCGCCATCTCGCTGCCCACCGGTCCGCTGCCCACGACGATCAAATGAGGAACGGGCTCTCGTAAATCGAAGATGGTTTCGTTGGTCAGATAGCGGACCGATTCGACGCCGGGAATCGACGGTATCGATGGCCGCGAACCGGTCGCGATCACAAAAGTTGCCGCCTTCAATCGCCGTCCGGCAACCTCGAACGTTGAACCGTCGATAAAGCGGCCACTGCCGAAAATGACGTCGACGCCCATCGCGCGAAATCGCTCGGGACTGTCGTTGGGTTCGATACTTTTGATAACCGACGCGACACGCTCCATTACTCGCGGCAGTTCCGGTCTTGGGTCGTGCGGCGTCAGCGCAAAGCGCGCGGCATTGCGCATCGTGTACGCGACGCGCGCCGACTTGAGCAGCGTTTTCGATGGCACGCAACCATACCAGAGGCAATCGCCGCCGAGCTTGTGCTTCTCCACCAGCGCGACCTTTGCGCCGAGCGACGCGCCCCCCGCCGCGACGACGAGACCGCCCGAGCCACCGCCGATGACGGCGATATCGTATTCGGGCGAGGCCAGAATGTTCTCCTTTGGGCGGCGGGCGTACGACCGCGCATTCTACTGCCCGCTTCGCACTGCTTGACGGCGCCGCAAGCGTCGGCCATCGTTCGCCCTTCAAGCGGTTCTGTACTAAGGTCGCCATGAAACGCAGTTCGCTTCCTGCCGTCGGTCTTGCGCGCGAGGAAATCTTCGCTCGGATGAAGCAATATGCTGCATCGGACATCGATTGGCGGCATGGCCGCGTTCCGCTCTACGTGTTCAAAGCGAATGACGAGATCGCTGCCGTTGGTCGCGATGCATTCATCGAGTTCTTCACGGAGAACGGCCTCGGCGGCAAGCGGGCATTTCACGGCCTGAAACGAATGGAAGACGAGGTCGTCGCGATCGGATTGTCGCTGTTCCATGCGCCTGATGATGCGGCCGGCTATCTGACAACGGGCGGCTCGGAGAGCATCATCGCCATGGTCAAGGCATGCCGCGACTGGACTCGCGGGCAGGGCGGCGCTCCGGATCGCCGTGGCAACATCGTGATGCCGTATTCCGCGCATCCTGCGTTTACCAAAGCCGCCCGCCTGATGGATCTGGAGCCGCGGCGCATTCCGGTCGGCGACGACTTTCGCGCGGACGTCGCGGCGATGGCGCAAGCGATCGATGACGAGACATTGATGCTGGTGGGCTCAGCGCCGTGCTTCCCGTACGGCACGATCGATCCAATCATCGAGCTCGGTCGCCTTGCGCAGGAGCGCGGACTGTGGCTGCACGTCGACGCGTGCGTCGGCGGCTATCTCGCCCCATTCGTCGCGAAAGCGGGTTATCCGGTTCCGTCATTCGATTTCGCTGTTCCGGGCGTCACGTCGCTTTCGGCGGATTTGCACAAGTTCGGCTTTTGCCCGAAGCCCGCATCGACGGTGTTCTATCGATCGGCCGCGCACGCCGCGCGACAGCCATTCGAAGTCGACGACTGGCCGGGCGGTAAATTCGTGACCGCCACGCTGGTCGGCACGCGCCCCGGCGGCGCAATCGCCGGCGCATGGGCAACGTTGCAGGCGATGGGTGAGCAAGGTTATGTAGCAACCGCTCGCAACATCATGGACGTCGTCGCGCGTTACCGACGCGGCATCGAAGCGATCGGGCTCACTGTTTTGGGAGAGCCGGAATTGTCGATCCTGTGCTTCACCTCGAGCGAGGTCGACATGTTGCAGGTAGGCGAAGCAATGGCGCAGCGAGAATGGTTGCCGGGCCTGGTTCGCGAGCCCCACGCAATGCATCTGATGCTGTCGATGTTGCACGCGGACGCTTGCGACGATTATCTGCGCGACCTGCGCGACGCCGTGGCGCAAGTGCGAAGCCAAGGCCTAACGGCGATGACGATCGCTGCGACGTATTGATGGAACGCTTTTTCGAACCGCCATAAAGGGAGAGTCGAGATGAGCACTTCGTTTTCGCGACGTGACACGCTGAAACTATTGCGCAATGTCGGTGTGGCCACGTTTGCCGGCGGCGCGTTGCTCGCGCCACGCAGAGCCGCAGCGCAGCAGGCAACGGCTGTTCTCGGGCATTTCGGCTCGGCGAACCCCCAGACATTCGGAAAGGCGACCGGCGCATTCGCGAAGGCGTTCGGCGCGAATGTCAAGACCGATTTCGTGACGGTAGGCGGTGGTCCGCAAGTGCTGGCTGCTATCGCAGGCAACAGCATGGACGTCTGCAACGTCGGCTCGTCGCCGATGGTCGTGGGTTTTGGCCAAGGGATCAAGATGTCGATGGTGTACGTGGAGAAGTACATCACCGACAGCGAATGCCTCGCCGTGCGCAAGGACGCCGGCATCAATTCGCTCAAGGATCTCAAGGGCAAGAAGATCGGTCTGCCGTTCAATACGTCCGTGCATTTCGCGATGCTCGCCGGACTCAAATCCGTGGGACTCGCTGCTTCCGACGTCAACTTGATCAACATCAAGGCCGACTCGATTCAGGCCACCTGGCAGCGCAAGGATATCGACGGCGCTTATATCTGGTACCCGGTCCTGGGCGAGCTTGTCGCCGACAACGGCAAGATTCTGCTCAAAACCGGCGACCTTGCAGCCGGCGGGACGCTGGTCTTCGACGGCATCGTGGTGCGCGACGAATTCAAACAGAAGCACCCCGATCTCGTGCTCGCGTATCTCAAGGAATACGATCGCCTGTGCACGATGTATGAGAAACAGCCACAGGAAGTGGTGAAGGTGCTGAGCCCATACCTGGCGATGACGCCGGAAAAGACGATGGATTACATCAACACGTTCCATTCGGTTCCGCCGAAGGAGCTCGCGACCGACAAATGGATGGGAATGCCGGGAGCGAAGGACACCGGCGTGTTGCGCACGCTGCAGGCGCAGGCCGAATTTCTCAAGGCTGCCGAACAGATGCAGGCAATTCCCGCGAGCTTCGCACCTTACGTCGACTCTTCATTTCTGGCGAAGATGGTCTGAAGCGCGGAAGATCGCCGATGGCGATTCGATCGCTCGATCTCGCTTCGCCGGCGCGACGAAGCGAAGCCAAGCTGCTGGTCGACGGCGCATCGAAGCGCTTCGGCAGCGGCGCGAATGCGGTTCTCGCACTGAAGCCGATCGATCTCGCCATCGCCGCAGGCGAGTTTCTGGCGATCGTCGGGCCATCCGGCTGCGGCAAGAGCACGCTTCTCAATATCGTCGCCGGTTTCGAGACGCCCACGTCGGGTCGCGCCCTGCTTGACGGAAAGGCGATCGGTGCACCGGGTCCCGAGCGGGGCGTCGTTTTCCAACAAGGCGCGTTGTTTACATGGATGTCGGTGCTGGACAACGTATCGTTCGGGCCGCGCGCGCTCGGTCACGGCGTTGCTGAAGCGCGCGCGATCGCCGAGCGCTATATCGAGCTCGTGGGACTCAGCGGTTTCGCGAACCATTTTCCCTATCAGCTTTCCGGCGGCATGCAGCAACGCGTGGGCATCGCGCGCGCGCTCGCCAACGAACCGGAAGTGCTGCTGATGGACGAGCCGTTCGCGGCGCTCGACCAGCAGACGCGTGAGCTCTTGCAGGAGGAAATTCGTGCGATATGGCGTCGCACGAGCAAGACGATCCTGTGGATCACCCACAGCATCGAGGAAGCGCTGTTCATCGCGACGCATGTCGTCGTGATGACGGCGCGCCCGGGACGGATCAAAGCCGCGTTCGCCTGCGATTTTTCGCGCGACAGCGATCCGCTCGTCACCACGACCGCAGCGTTCAGCGAAGCCAAGCGCACGATTGTCGCGCTGCTCCGGCAGGAGTCGCTCGAAGCGCAGCGGCAGGAAGCCGCGGTTTGAAGGTTTAGCAAATGGCGAACGGCACTGAGACTGTCGAGGCGCTAGCCGACGAAGACGTTCCCGTTCGCCGGCTCGCTCGCCGCGACCGCTGGCTCGCGCTCGCGTCGTTTGGCGCGATGCTCATCATTTGGTTCGCGATCACCGGCAGTGGACTGTGGCCGCCATTGGTGTCGGCGACGTTTCTGCCGTCGCCCGTCACGGTGGCGAAAACGTTCTGGAGTCTCGCCAACAAAGGTTACCAAGGTCATACGCTGTTGCACCATTTTCTGGTCAGCCTGATGCGCTTCGGGATTGCGTTCATGGTTTGCGTCGCGGTCGGTGTACCCGTCGGCCTGCTGATGGGCATGCACAGCGGCGTGCGCGCGGTGCTCGATCCGCCGATCGAAACGACGCGTCCGATCCCCAAGCTCGCGTTACTGCCGCTTTTCATCATCTGGTTCGGCATTGGCGAGCTGTCGAAGACAATCGTCATTATCGCTGCAGTGTTTCCGTTGATTTCCATCAGCGCGATGCAAGCGGTGCGCGCGGTCAGCGTGCGCAAGATTCAAGCCGCGCAATCGCTGGGCGCTTCGCGCCGGACTATCTTCTGGCGCGTGCTGCTGCCGGCGAGCTTGCCGGGCATCTTCACCGGCTTGCGCGTGTCGGTGGGCATCGGTGTCACGATGCTGGTCGGGGCGGAGATGGTGGCGACGAGCGATGGCGTCGCCTGGATGGCGCTTACCGCGGCCGACTTCGTTCAGACCGACGTCGTGCTGGTCGGTGTGCTGATCATGGCGGCGCTCGGCTATGGGCTCGATCAGCTCTTTCGGGCGCTCGAGCACCGCGTCGTGCATTGGACGGGCAAGGATTGATCGTGTTCAGTGAAAATCGCGCGACGTCGTCGGCAGCGCGCCCAACATGGGGGTCATATCGACGAGGCGTCCCGCAATCACGTGCACGACTTCGCCTTCGCGCTCGACCCTGCCGTAGACCGCCATCAGTCGCGCGTTGAGAAGCTCGCGCCGTTGGCGGTCGCCGACATCGCGCCAGACGATGACGTTGGTTGCGCCGGTTTCGTCCTCGAGCGTCACGAAAACGACGCCGCTCTTGGTATCGGGCCGTTGGCGTCCGATGACGATGCCGGCGACGCGCGTGAGTCGTCCATGCGGCGTGCGTGAAATGTCCTCCGCCGTGACGATGCGTTGCGCGCGCAATTGCCGGCGTAACAACGCAAGCGGATGGCGGCGCAGCGTGAGCCCGAGGCGACGGTAATCGGCGACGATTTCCTGTCCTTCAGTGGGCGCCGGGAGAGCAGGCATCGTTTCGGTGAACGTTGCGCCCGCGAGAATTTCCGGCAATCGCTCGACGCCGGCGACTTCCCACACTGCATCGTGACGATGGCCGCTGAGCGGGACGAGCGCATCGGCATCGGCGAGCGCGGCGAGATCGCGTCGGTCGAGCTTCGCGCGGTGGGCAAGATCGGTGACCGAGTCGAACGGCGCGCTGCCACGCGCTTCGACGATTCGTTTTGCACCCGCCTCGGTGATGCCCTTCACCATGCGGAGGCCGAGGCGCAATGCGCCTTCTTCCAACGTGCAATCCCATTCACTGATCGTTACATCGACGGCCCGCACATCGACGTCATGCCGCCGGGCATCGGCGACCAATTGCGCCGGCGCATAGAAACCCATCGGCTGCGAATTGAGGAGTGCAGCGCAAAACGCCGCCGGCTCGTAATGCTTGAGCCACGACGATATGTAGACCAGCAATGCGAACGACGCCGAGTGCGATTCCGGAAACCCGTATTCGCCGAAGCCGAGAATCTGTTGATAGATCTGGCGCGCGAATTCTTCAGCGTAACCGCGCGCCGCCATCCCGTCGATCAAGCGCTGCTCGAATTTTTCGAGACCGCCTTTGCGCCGCCAGGCGGCCATCGAGCGACGCAGTCGATCGGCTTCGCCGGGCGTGAATCCCGCAGCGACGATCGCAAGCTGCATCACCTGTTCCTGGAAAATCGGCACGCCGAGCGTGCGCTCGAGAACGCTCTTCACCGCATCGCTCGGATACGTCACGTCCTCGAGTCCTTGGCGACGTTTCAGATACGGATGCACCATGCCGCCCTGTATCGGTCCGGGACGCACGATCGCGACCTCGATCACGAGATCGTAGAACGTCTTGGGCTTCAAACGCGGCAGCATCGATTGTTGCGCGCGCGATTCGATCTGAAACACACCGATCGTATCGGCATGCTGGATCATCGCGTAGACGTTCGGGTCTTCCGAAGGAATGTCCTGCATCCGGAGCTCGCGTCCGTCGCGTTGCGAAATCATCGCCAGCGCACGACGGATCGCGGAGAGCATGCCAAGCGCCAGGCAATCGACCTTGAGAAGCCCGAGCGCGTCCAGATCGTCCTTGTCCCATTGGATTACCGTGCGCGCCTCCATCGCCGCGTTCTCGACCGGCACCATCCGCTCGAGCAGACCGCGCGCGATCACGAAGCCGCCGACATGCTGCGACAAATGCCGCGGGAAGCCCATCAGCTCGCCGGTGAGCGAAACGAGTCGTGCAATCAGCGGATTTTCGGGATCGAAGCCAGCTTCCCGGATGCGCTGTGAGTCGATTGTGCGGCCATCCCACCACGCGAAGATGCCGGCGAGACGATCGACTTGTGCGAGATCGAGACCGAGCGCCTTGCCGACGTCGCGTACCGCGCTCTTGGGACGATACGTGATGAGCGTCGCGGCAAGCGCCGCGCGATCGCGCCCATATTTCGTGTAGACGTACTGCATCACCTCTTCGCGCCGCTGATGCTCGAAATCGACGTCGATGTCCGGCGGTTCGTTGCGCTCGCGGGAAATGAAACGCTCGAACAGCGTCGAAATGCGCGCGGGATCGACTTCGGTGATCCCAAGCGCGTAGCAGACCGCGGAATTGGCCGCCGATCCACGACCCTGGCAAAGAATGTTTTGCGAACGGGCGAAGGCGACGATATCGTAGACGGTGAGGAAATAGGGCTCGTAGCCGAGCTCGGCTATGAGCGCCAGCTCGTGGTCGACGAGCTCGCGCACGTCGTCCGGCACGCGATCGCCGTAGCGCTGATGCAATCCGGCTTCGGTGAGCTGGCGGAGATACGACGACGGCGTCTCGCCGGGCGGCGCGATTTCCTCCGGATACTCGTAGCGCAACTCATCGAGCGAAAACGTGCAACGCTCGACGAGCGCGAGCGTCTGCGCCAGAAGCTCAGGCGGATAGATTGTTGCGAGCTTTGCGCGCGAACGCAGATGCCGTTCACCGTTGGGGAAGAGCGCGTAGCCGCAGTCGGCAAGCGGCGTCTTCAGACGGATCGCCGTCAGCGTGTCTTGCAATGCGCGTCGCGCGCGCACATGCATGTGAACGTCACCCGCAGCGACGAGCGGCAAGCCGCAGGCACTGGACAATTCGATCAGTCGCGCGAGTCGCAGGCGGTCGCCAGCACGCGCGATGAGCTCGGCAGCCATCGATGCACGTTTGCCGAATAGGTCGGCGATCCAGTGGCTCTGCGCGCGCGGCAACGTATCATCGTCACGCGCTCGTAAGTCCAACGAGGGAAACCACACTGCGAGACAACGCGACCCGAACGCCGCGACGTCGTCGCGCGTCAATGCGTAGCATCCTTTGACGGCGTTACGTCGCC
>DASPYC010000557.1:0-4076 GCA_035636955.1 Casimicrobiaceae bacterium | reverse complement strand
TAGGCCGCCACGGCGTACGTCACCGTCCCGTTGCCGTTTCCGCTTGAGCCGCCACTGATCGTGATCCACGAGACGTTGCTCGTCGCCGTCCAGCCACAACCTGTCGCTGCAGTGACCGCAACGCTTCCACCGCCGCCGCCGCTTGGTAGGGTTACGCTCGCAGGCGAAATCGCGTACGTGCAGGGCACCGTGGATACGATCCTGCTTATGCTTCCACCGAGATCAACGACATACAGCTCGCCTTGCTCGTCTTCACCGAACGACGAGATGTTGGACGCGGTATCGAGAAGTAACGTCTGCGTCGTTCCGTCCCACGCCAGGATTTCACCCGAGCAGTAATCACCATAAACATACGTGCCGCCGGGCAGCGCACCTTGCGATCCGCGGTAGACGTAACCGCCGGTGATCGAGCAACGACCGTTCAAATGCGTGTAATCGAGAATCGGGAAGATGTAGTTCTGCGGGCTGCTGCAAAGCGCGGGATCATTGTTGGTGCAGGCGGATCCCTCGAGCACGCGCCAGCCGTAGTTGCCGCCGTTGACGATCGGCATGTCGACTTCCTCGCGTGCGCCTTGGCCGACGTCGCCGACCCATTGGACGCCGGTGACGTGATCGAAGCTGAAGCGCCACGGATTGCGGAACCCGTAGGCGAAAATCTCGTCCGCGCCGGGCGTCGCACCAAAGAAGGGATTGGTCGGTGGCGACGAATACGTGCCGGGCGCGCTAACGTCGATCCGCAGGATCTTCCCGAGCAGCACGTTGACATTCTGAGCGTTGTTCGGCGGATCGTTGGCCGAGCCTCCGTCGCCGACGCCGATATAGAGATAATTATCCGGACCGAACGCCAGCATTCCGCCGTTGTGGTTCGTATTCGTGGGATGCGGAATGGTCAGAAGCACTTTTTCGGTCGGATTCGCGACGTTGGGATCGGTGGACACTTGGTATTCGGCGATGACGATCGTGCCGTCGCCGGTCCGCGTGTAATAGACGAAGAAGCGGCCGTTGGTCGAATACTCCGGATGGAAAGCGAGGCCGAGCAGACCCTGTTCGCCGCTGGCAACCACTTTGGTATGAAATCGAGAAACAGCGACGGTGTCGTCGAGCCCGGCTGTAGCACGCGAATCGTTCCGCCCTGCTCGACAATGAAGAGCCGGTTCGAGCCGTCACCCGCGTTGGTCACGAATACCGGACTTGAAAGTCCGCTGACGACCGGTAGCAATTGAATCGCCGCGACGAGCGACGATGCGAGGCAAAAAAATAGCGCGGCTGCGACGCTGCGCATGATTTGCGCAATCCTCATGGCGGGTCTCCTTCCTGACAATGGTTGTTCTCTCGCGAGAGCGCCGATCCTCTTGTCGTCTCGCGCGTTGTACCGCTTTTAGATGTCGCGGCGCGATCTATTACGGCGAGCGCCAGGCTTTTTCCGAGCGCTGGTCGAAATGCTCGTAAGCCTTGACGAGACCCGTCAGGACTTCGGCGGTGGTCTCGAAGAGCGCTCGTGCATGCGCGTCCTCGACTTTGGAGACGTCTTCGCGCGCGTGCGCGATGACGCCGTTCAGCATGTCCTCGATCTTCGCGGTGTAGTGGCGGGGATCGTGCTCGTCCGGTGTCGCGTGAATGGTTGCCATGATGTGTGCCTTTCGCGAAATCGCTCTCCTATGGCCCCCCTTGTGCGCGCGTCACGTGAACGCGGCGCGCGCAGCGCTTTTGATCGCTATGCAGAGCGTTGGTTCATCGACTCGACGGGTCTCGCGCTGTAGGCGAAATAACTACAAGCAGGCAGTATTCGGCGATCGGACAAAGGGAGATTTTCTATGGAGGGCGCTCCGACTCGCTGCCGTGCATTTTTATTTTTGGTTGCAGCTTTTGTCGCGAATGCTGCCTTCGCCGATGGCACCGGCTGGTTTACGCCGGCACAGACCGCCAAGGGCCGTTTCGAGTACACACAAAAATGTTCTGTGTGCCACGGCGCGCAATTGCAAGGCACGGGCGCGCCTGCGTTGAAGGGTACGCAATTCGTCGCGCAATGGAACGGCAAGAAGCTCTCCGAGCTGTACAACTACGTCCACAAGATCGGCGAGCTCTACGGAGCGCTCGCTCAACCGACGACTTCCACGCCGACGCAAGCAGAGCTCAACGCCGCCGACAACGCGACCACCAACTGGCTGATGTATAACAAAGGTTATCGCGGCGAGCGATTCTCGGCACTCAAGCAGATCAACGCCGCCAATGCCGGCAAGCTCCGTCCGGTGTGCATGTTTCAATTGGGCGAGCTCGGGACATTCTCTACCGGACCGGTCATGTACGACGGGATTCTGTATGTGACCACGCATCTCGGCACGTACGCGATCGACGCGACGACGTGCCGGAATCGATGGCAGCACCAGCATGTCCCGCAAGGTCCCGAGATGAACGCGACGAACAAGGGCGTCGCGCTGGCCGGCGGACGCGTGATCCGCGGCACGCAAGACGGCGTCCTGTATGCGCTCGACGCCAAAGCCCGGCGATCTGGGCGCGAACACATAGATACGCCCGATTCGATGGATCATGGTGGTGGTGCTGCATGGGTGACGTATGCGCTCGATCGCGACACGGGCACGTTGTTCGTGCCGGTGGGAAATCCCGGACCCGATTACAACAACAAGATTCGACCCGGGGCAAATCTATTCTCCATTTCGACCGTCGCGCTCGACGCGATTTGGGCGGCAATTTTCTCGCGCTCGACGCGCACGGCGGCAAGACGCTCTACACCTTCGATACCGGCGGCCCGATCGCGGGCGGTGTCATTACGCACGAGGTGAAGGGCAAACAATACGTGGCCGTCGCGTCGGGCACAGCGGCGGCTCGATTCCGCTGACCGGCAGCACGACAGTCGTAATTTTCGGTTTGTAAGTGCAATTGCAGGTATAGCCGGCGAGTATGCCGGTGTAGGAATTCGTGCACCGGCGGTTGCTACGGGTTTCAAAGCCGCGTAGTAACAATTACCTTACGCAGCCCTGTTTTTTCGCCGACGCTCGGTCTGGCCCGAGTGTCCGCAATGCGCCGCGCGTGCGCAATCCGGCCGAAGACGTCGACACTTCGCGCGCGTCGCCCAATGGCACCGATCCTGCTTCGAACGGAAGGTAATCCGTTTCCGCCTTTGGTAACCCAGTTGGAGGTCGACCAATGTTGAACCGCAAACTGTCCCTCGTGATCGGAGTTGCACTCGTACTCGGCGCGGCCGGATGCCAGCGCGAAACGACGACGTCGTCGACATCGCCGCCGCCGCCGTCATCGTCGACCGCTCAATCGACGGCTCCGACGACACCTCCGTCGTCATCGTCATCCTCGTCGTCTGCGCCGTCAACGCCATCGTCGCCGTCGAGCGCAAGCCCACCGACGCCGCCATCGTCGAGCTCAGCCACGCCTTCATCGCCGACGCCGTCCGCGACTCCAGGAACCGAGGAAAAGAAGGATAAAAAGTAGCAAGAACCAGCAAGGAGCGCAGTCAACTGCTTGCCGGCCGATCGCAGACGCTAGCGCTCTGCGAGTCGGCCGTGCGGCAATGAACGTGGCGTCGAACGCAATGTCGAAGATGCGGTCCTGGCCCGCAACGGAGGGAGTGTTGGCGGCGGGCGCTCGCGAACGGCGCGCGCCCAACGGCGGACCCATCGACATGCACGTTCTCGACACGACGATGCTGTACGGCCCGATGGGCGGCGGCGTCGCGCGCTATTTGAAAGAGAAGCGAAACTGGCTCGCTCGCAACTCGCCGTGTCGCCATTCGCTGCTCGTCCCGGGACCGTTCGACGGTATCGGCGAGGAAGGCGAGCACTTCATCGCCACATGGGCGCCGAACGAGGCGGCACGCCGCTGGCCGTGGCGCGTGACACCATGGTTCCAGGCGATGCTCCGCTACGCGCCCGACATCATCGAGGTCGAGGACCCGGGACTGGTCGGCTGGATCGCGCTGCATGCAGCACGCGAGCTCGGCATTCCGCTCGTTGCGTTCTGTCATAGCGAGCTCGTCGGTACCGTGGCGCGGCGGCTCGGTCCCATTCCTGCAACGGTGATGCGCGCGTATCTTCGCTCGTTCT
>DASPYC010000556.1:0-3149 GCA_035636955.1 Casimicrobiaceae bacterium | reverse complement strand
GATGACGTTTCCGGGGGGAATCGACCGCGCAGCGAAGGCGCAGCTCGCCGCGGGCTATGGCGCCGCGCAGGCGCTGCCGGCACTGGCGTTGGTGCCGGGCCCTTGCCAAGCGACTCCCGGCATTGCGGCAACGCGTCGCGGCGCTTGCGCGAAAGCGGGTGGCGCGATGGCTGAACGCAGTCTGACGGCGGTGCCGCGAGCGATCGGCACCGGTATTGCCGAACGAAACGCCGCCGATGAAAAGGCGGCGGAGCGCGTACGCGCGAACCGCACGGCGCTGCAGGCATTGTTGGCGCGTTGCGGCGATGACGACCGTACGATGCTCACAAGACTCGAATCGCCCGATGCATCGATTCGCGCACGCGCCGTCGACGCATGGGATCGGGTCGTTCGTGAAAAAGCGCGCGCAGGCGAAATCGCCGAATGCGAACGCCGGTTTTCCACGCCGCGTTGAGTATAGCCACGATCGCGGACACGTCTAGCGCGTTCCGCACACCGGACACGCCGGATCGCGCGGAACGCGAACGTCGCGCCATTGCATCGTCAGCGCGTCGAGAATCAGCAGCCGTCCTGCGAGCGTTTTGCCGACACCCGCAATCAGTTTGAGCGCTTCGCCGGCCTGCGTTGCGCCGACGATGCCGACGAGCGGCGCAAACACGCCCATCGTCGCGCACCGCGTTTCCTCCAGTTCGTCGCCTTCGCCGAACAGACAGTGATAACAAGGGCTGTCCGCCGCGCGGACGTCGAACATGGCAATTTGCCCGTCGAAGCGGATCGCCGCGCCCGAAACAAGCGGTTTGCGCGCAGCGACGCACGCGCGGTTGATCGCGTGGCGCGTGACAAAGTTGTCGCTGCAATCGAGCACGACGTCGGCGCTCGCCACGAGCGTCGTTAATTCGGCGGCGCCGACGCGCTCCGCGATCGGTTCCACTCGCACCTCGGGATTGATTGCGGCAAGACGCGCGGCAGCGGCATCGACCTTGGCGCTTCCGATATCCGGCGTTGCATAGAGTATTTGCCGCTGCAAATTGGTGAGGTCGACGTGATCGCCATCGCACAACGTCAGCTTGCCGACGCCGGCTGCCGCAAGAAAATGCGCGGCGGGATTGCCGAGCCCGCCGACGCCGACGACGAGCGCATGCGCCTCGCCGAATTTGTCCTGCGCGTCCGGACCGAGCTCCGTCAGCAGGATATGGCGGCTGTAGCGAAGAAGCTGCGCGTCATCCATTGTTGAAACGTTAAAACAATAACGCCCGGCTCGGGCCGGGCGTTTTGTTGGACCCCCACTCTTGCGGCCGAAGTGGTCAATGCGGCCGCTGCGCTGCCCCCGAAGGGGGAGCCACTTCGCGCCTTGGGAGCGGCCCGGCGGCGCGAATGCTCGGATCGATTGCGATCAGGGTTTGGTCGGCACGGCCTGCGTTTGCGAAGCCTGCGCCTGCAGCGCCTTCGTCGACGTGATCACCGGTGAGCCTTTGAGCTGATTCAGCGCCTGCTTCAACTGAAAGTCCTCGTCGGAACCGAAGTCGATTCGCGGCGGCGGCGGCGCGGCTTGCACGCCGTCGGGCGTCGCCGGCAGCGGGGGTTTGACCGGAGTGGCGATCGATTCATCGGCCGATGCGCCGGGCGGCGCGTTGCCGATTTTCTCGGCGGGCGCGCTGCGAATCGTCTTGTCGAGGGTCTTCGCGGTGTCGAGATGATGCTCGAGATTCGCCTCTCGGATGCGGTTGGCGGATTCGCGACCGTCGTCGACCAGCACGTCGGGCTCGATGCCCTTGGCCTGGATGGAGCGGCCGGACGGCGTGTAGTAGCGTGCCGTCGTTAGCTTAAGCCCCGCGTTGTTGCCGAGCGGCAGGATCGTTTGCACCGATCCTTTGCCAAACGTTTGTGCGCCCATCACCGTCGCGCGCTTGTGGTCTTGCAACGCGCCAGCGACGATTTCGGACGCCGACGCGGTGCCGCCGTCGACCAGCACGACCATCGGCACTTTTTTGATCGCGGCCGGGACGTCGCGGAAATAATCGTCGCCGCGACGCACGTAGTTGTCCTTGTTGGCGGTGAGGCGCATCCGCGCATCCGCGGTACGGCCGTCGGTGTAGACGACCAGCGCATCCTTTGGAAGGAACGCCGCCGATACGGCGACGGCCTGGTTCAGCAGCCCACCCGGGTCGGAACGCACGTCGAGCACGAGCCCCTTGAGATCGCCCTGCTGCTTGTAGAGGTCGCGGATCGCCGCGGCGAGATCTTCGCCGGTGCGGTCCTGAAACTGGCGGATGCGAATGTAGCCGTACCCGGGTTCCGGCGACTTGTAGCGTACGCTCTTGACGTTGATTTCCTCGCGCGTAAGCGTGAAGTTGAGCGGCGATTCAGAATCTTTGCGCACCACCGTCAGCACGACCGACGTGCCCGGTTTTCCGCGCATATGGTCGACCGCCTTGGAGAGCGGCATGCCGCGCGTGACGAGGTCGTCGATCTTGACGATCAGGTCGCCCGACTTGATTCCCGCGCGAAACGCCGGCGTATCCTCGATCGGCGAAATGACGCGAACGATGCCGTCCTCGACGCCGACTTCGATGCCGAGTCCGCCGAATTTGCCCTGGGTCGAGACCTGCAATTCCTTGAATGCATCCGCATCGAGGAAGTCGGAATGCGGGTCGAGCCCGTGCACCATTCCGTTGATCGCTTCCTTGATCAGCTTGTCGTCGGAGACCGGCTCGACGTAGTCGCTTTTGATCTTGCCGAACACCGCCGACAAGAGCTGCAGATCCTCATAAGGAATCGGCAAGCGCGCCTCGCGTTGCGCAAACACCGAAAGATTCAGGCTGAGCAAAAGCCCCAGCACCGTGCCCAACCCAATCAAACCCGCCTTCTTCAAACCATCGCGCATCGCCGTCCTCGAATGTTCATCCCCGGCCTAGTCAGAACTCGCGGGATCGCCGCATGCCTGACGCCGCCGAAAGTATACGCCTGCTTTTTCGCCAGTGCGGTGCCGCTCCGCCGCCCGTTTGCATCGTTCGGGCCTCGCGTGCTTAACGCCACCACCGAATTTGCGCGCATGGGCCTCCGCGCGTAAGGACACCGCCGGAATCGGGCGTCAAGGGACTTAGGAGGACAGTGCCCGACTCGGGAAACGAGCTCGGGAGCTGCCTTGA